>DATLVY010000001.1:0-5947 GCA_035576845.1 Candidatus Acidiferrum sp.
GTGCAGGGTCAACAAGTCAGCAAGTTTCGATTACAGTCACCCAGCCGGTTGTATATTGCGGCGGTAAATCGCCTTGCTATGGGCCGTCGGATATGGCGGCGCATAAAGTTTCGAGTAACTGCTGGGGTTACAATATAAATATCGTATATAATTTAACCGCTTTTGCTCCGGTCCACCCTGGCGGCAGTAGCCGTATTGGCGGACCCGAATGCGGCAATAATATTGCTGGCTATCTTAATGGCTCCCTGAGTAACAATGGCTCACACGACCACTCTTCGTCGACAAAAAATAACACGAGCAGCTTGCTGCTACAATATAAGGTAGGATATTACGATGCCAACAAACCATAAACGATTCAAAAGACTAAAAGCATTATGGCATAAAGCTAAGGTTGATAGCTGGTTGTTACCTGTCGCACTTACCCTCGTGGCGTACTCGTGCTTAATGGCGTTACTTGTCGGTTCCCATCACTATCCAGTCGAAGGACAATTAGCGTCGCTTGGTACAACCATGCATGCTGATTTTGCCGATATAACCGTACGCTCCGTTACATATACGACGCCATTAATACCGGGCCTCGTTTTGCCCGCAGGCATGCGAGTAGCCACGCTTGATATTGAGATCGACAATCACAGTAGCCGGGCTTTCAATTTCTTCCCGAGCACACAAACGTTTATGCGTGATGACCAAGGGGGCTATTGGCAAATCACACCAGCAATGTTGACATATCCGTTCCCAGACGGCAGTATTGCCCCCGGTGCGAAGGTGCGGGGCGAGCTAGCTTATCTGGTTCCAAACCGTACCAGTGGCCTCTATTGGTATCTTGATCATATTGTTCCTAACAATGCACCAGTGACGTTTGTTGTCGTGCCGCAGCAACCGTAACTTAGAATCAGGCAGCGGAGAATTTTAAGCGTTTGGTTTCCAAAGTTTGAAGATGATAAAGTGAGGGATTTTTTCTAATAGCTCATAAACCTGAGGTGAGATTGTGTGCATTTTTTCCAACGGCTTTGGCTCGCAAATTTCTGCAATCATAAAACCAGCTTCGGTTACTTCGCGGCTGATTTCGCCGATTGGCTTATGCCAAGTTGTAACGTTGAAACCGTTTTCGATGCCGAGCGCGCGCCGAGTCAGGTAATTGCCGACGGTAGTAGATGCGTGCGTGCTGCTATTCTCCACGAGTGACAGTTCTGATTTTGTTGCTGCCCCTTCGATAATAGTATGCATAGCGGTTCGAACTGGATGGTTACACGAAAACAGAAAGTAAGAATTCGGCTTTAGTATTCGGTAAACATCTTGAAGTACTTTGGCCCAATCTTGGATGTAATGGATCGCCAAGCTGGAATACGCAAAGTCGAAATGCTCATCGGGAAAAGATAATTGTTCCATATCCATAACCTGAAATTGGCACTCCGGGTAACTCTTTTGTGCGATTGCAATGAGCCCCTCGGAGATATCGATCCCATCCACGTGATGGGCGCCCTGCTGAGCCAAGTGATGGCAATCTTCGCCGCTAGCGCAACCCAGGCTAATGACCGTCTTACCTTTTAGGTTGGGTAATAAACTATACATGGCAGGCTTCTCGTACAGAGAATGATAAATTGACTCATCGGGATTACGAATATGACGAGTATACCCCTCGGCGTGTTCGTTATACCAGGCTACTGAGTTGGTATTAGTGGACATGCGACCCCCTGTTAATGGCAATTACCCCTTGACCCCATGCAGCATCAGGCGGAGTACAGCCCGGGCTCTGTAAGAGCCCGGCGTGTAACGTGCGGAATGGGGTGAAGGGATAATTGCCTTGTTAATCTATTGATTATCTATAATGTATGTTACGTTGATTATACTCTAAAAACAACGTCGGCAATTTCTTCGGGTTTGTACTGCTTGATGTAGTTTTTTAAGCCGACTGTGATGGCGCGAAAGTACGAATCCGGATGTGTTTCGGGGAAGTAATCGTCGCCCCATTTGGCTTTTTCGCGCTCTACACGGCGCTTGTCAATGTCGGCAATATCACCTTGTAGATAAATCCGCTTATCCCAGAGTTTATTGAGCGGCAGCTCGGGGTGAAACATAAATATGCCCTCTACAACCATAATCTTTTTGGAAAAATCGAACGTTTTGGTCACATTAATCTCGCCAGTATCTTCGTTGTAAGTATCGATATGGTACGGCTCGTTACTTTGCCGGTATGTGGTAATAAACGCGGCCAGTTTTTGATGATCGCAGATTTCCCGTTCGAATACCGCCACTCGATCTGTGGCCTTGGCAAGTTTTGCCTGCGTAGCAGCGCTTGAAAAAAGGAAGTCATCCCTGTTAACTGGCAAGACATCGGGGTTGAGTGCAGCGAGATTACGCAGCAGCGTTGTTTTGCCGATGCCCGTATAGCCGTCAACGGCAACAACCAATTTTGCTGAGCTTTTGGCCCACTGGAGCAAACTTTCGTTGACTTTTCTAGCTAGTAGCATTGACCCGGCGGGTGTTTTTGTTGGTTCTGTCACGTGCTAAGCTCCCTGTTACTTTTACTGCTGTAGCCATTATAAATTATGGGTGCCCGTGCTACGGTAATATTGCCCCGACACACAGGCTCCCCGAGAGTACTAATAAAACCACTAGCGACAATCCAAACATACTCCCCGCCCACTTTTTGTCGTCGGGATGGTGCCAACCTTGCAGGCCATGCCATAGCCAGTAGAGACTAATGGCAAGCATGACTACTAAAAAGCTGTAGCCGGCGTAGCCGGAGAGGGTCATCGCTGCATTGGCTGTGGCGAACAACAGGATGAACAGCACGATTTGCTGTTTAGTTTTTGGGATGCCTTTTTTGACGGGCCAAACGGGCAGGCCGGCGGCGGCGTAATCGTCTAAGCGCCGGATGGCGATGGCGTAAAAATGTGGTACTTGCCATACCGCCATGGCCGCAAACAGCAGCAACGCGCCGAGATCGAGCTGGTTTTTAACGGCTACGTAACCAGCCACAAGCGAAGCGGCGCCGGGGATGGTGCCAACAATTGTGCCGTAGATACTATGGCGTTTGGCGTAGCCGTAGACAGCGACGTAACTGACGAGAGCGGCCGCGCCGATGCCTATCACTAGCCAGTTAGTGAAGGCCAGCGCCACAAAGCCGACAAGCCCCAGACAACCGGCGTAGATTAGCGCGTGTTTGCCCGGAACGGTGCCGACCACCAGCTCCCGCTTGCTGGTGCGTTTCATTTTAATGTCGATACCCCGGTCGAGATAGTTATTGAACACGCAGCCCGAGGCAATTACCAGCGCAGTGCCGGTAACCAGTGCCGCCAGCAGTCGAAAATCTACCTGTAACTTGGCGGCGAACAAAAATCCTGCCACAGCGGTCAGGATGTTGCCATAGACGATGCCGGGCTTGGTGAGATGGTAGTAGTGTTTCAGTTTGGGGAGCATTGGTGATTATCGAAACGCCAAAACATGATGTCACTTCACTATAGCATCCTTTGGTGGTGAGCATAATCACTGAACCTGCGGCCCCAACGTACTAATATTATGTCAACATGAATTGGAGGATAGGTCTATGGCTAAACCACGCACAACCCGGCCGCTTATCCGGAAAGGAAAACGATGGCCGCTCAAGGAGTTGCAAGATTGTATCGCGCGAACAGCGACAAAAAAATCGCCGGCGTCTGTGGTGGGATTGGCGCATACCTCGAGATTGACTCGACCCTCATCAGACTGGGCTGGATTATTTTCACGGTGCTAACCGGCGTTGTACCGGGTGTTGTTGCCTACGTCATTGCAGCGGCGGTGATGCCGAGGGAGCCAGAGTGAAAGCACTGGTGATGGACGGCCACATGCTATCGCCCGCCAAACTACCGGTGTGCGCGCAATGCGTTAAGAATAACAAATACGTCGACTATCTCTTGCAGGCCGGCGCCAACAGCTGCAGGGATGAGGCCGGTTGTCGCGATTAACATAAGCACGATACTGGCAGCAATGCCCAACCAAATGCTCTGCAGAGCAATACGCATGGTGTCGCGGCCAATGTGCACAGCTAGCACGCAGCGCGTAATATCATCAAGCAGTATAACCACATCAGCCGTTTCGGAAGCGGCGGTTGAGCCACGAGCGCCCATCGCCAGCCCCACGTCTGCCGCAGCCAAAACCGGCGCATCATTCACGCCATCGCCGACCATCATCAGCGGCCGCTCGGTAACTGCTTGGATGATGGCTACTTTATCTTTTGGTAAACATTCGGCATGTATCTCGCTGATGCCGAGCATCTTGCCGATACGTTGAGCGGTCGCCGTGGCGTCACCCGTCACCATTAAGGTATGGCGGATGCCAAGAGCCGAGAGATTCGCTAATGTCTGCCGGCTGTCCGTGCGCACCGTATCTGTAAATAAAATACTGCCCAGGTACTTGCTGCCCTGCGCAACATAAAGCGCGGTATGGCCGGTGGCCAGGTTGCTGTTTGACACGGAGATATCTTTGTCTCGTAAAAACGCTGCTTTGCCCACCAGTATGTTGCGGCCGGCGACCAAAGCGCTAATGCCCTGCGCTGTTGTTTCGGTAACTCGTGCCGCCGGGTAGAGCCTAATGTGTTTAGCTTTGGCGGCAGCGAGCAAGCTTTTTGCCAGCAAATGAGTCGAGTGCTGCTCGGCGCTAGCGGCGATTCGTAGCAGCTGGCGTTGGCTGGTGCCCAAAGCGGGCTTTATTTGTGCAATGCTAATCTGACCTTGAGTTAGTGTGCCTGTTTTGTCAAACGCAACAGTTTTAAGGTTAGCTAGTTTTTCGAGAGTACCGCCATTTTTAATAATAATCCCGTTTTTGGCAGCGCGGCTCATGCCCGATATAAAAGCGATTGGTGCGCCAAGCAGCAGCGGGCAAGGCGTAGCCACCACTAACACTTGGGCAAAACGGACTGGGTCACGGCTCACTAGCCATCCGAGCCCAGCAATCGCAAACGATAAAACGGTGAAGGGTACCGCGTAGCGGTCGGCCAGGCGGACAAACGGCGCCTGCGAGTTACTGGCCGCCTGGACCAAGGCGATAATTTGTTGGTATTGGCTGTCCTGCGCGGTGCGCAGGGCTTGGATTGTTACGGGCGATTCATTGTTAACCGAGCCGCTCAGCACTTGCTCGCCCTGCCGATGCTCAACGGGCAAGCTTTCGCCGGTGAGGCTCGATTCATCAAAAGTGCCAGTACCGCTCAGCAAAGTGCCGTCAACGGGCACAACTTCGCCCGGCCACACGAGCAGTCGGTCGCCGATCGTAATATTGCCGATGGCGATATCTTCCTCCAAACCGGAAGCTGACACGCGGTGGGCCACCGACGGTGCTCGGGCCATCAACGCTCCTAGCTCGCGTTGGGCGCGGCGATTAGCGTAATCTTCCAAGGCCTCACCGCCAGTGAACATCAGGACAATAATGCTAGCCGCCCAATACTCACCTACCGCTAGGGTGGCCAGAATTGCTGCCAAGGCTAGAAGATCGACGCCCCACTTCCCTTGCCGGAAAGTCTGCATGATATCCCACGCAATTTTTGTCGATAAAGCAAGGCAAAATAGTATAAGCAGCGTAGCGGTCCACTGGCTTTTGCCCGCGAGCTGCAAACCAAAACCTATTCCAATGACAATCGCCGCTGCCGTTACTGCAAAATATCGCTGGCGAAAACCCTTTGTCATACTCATAAGTATAACGTGGCAGGGCCCGCGATGTGTGATATAAATCACAGTTAGCCCATGATTGGCCGGTTGCGTTGTCTCCTGAGCTGATTTTAGTAATCTGGGGTTAGCTAGCCAAATCACGCAGCCGGCCGAGGTCTCGGATGGTGACGCGGTGCTGGCTAGTGGTAATAATATGGTCTTTGGTGAGTTTTTCAATCTGGTGGCTGACGGTTTCGCGCGCCATACCGACCCAGGCAGCAATGTCGTCGTGCGTTAGGCGGGTGTCAATCATAATGCCATCGTCG
>DATLVY010000002.1:0-4765 GCA_035576845.1 Candidatus Acidiferrum sp.
TGTCTCGGGATACCTTTTTGCTATCAGCAGGCGGCCCGAACGGTTTAGCCAAGCCCGCAGGCCAATTGCCTTTTCGCCGGCCATGAACGACCGAAAACTATACAGCATCACCGGCAAACAGTTGGCCGCAATGCCCAGCCCCGCTATGCCCATTAAAGTTTTACCTTGGGCGAACGCATAGATCGCAAACCCACCGACAAGAAGCGCCACAAGCCCAAACTCAATAAAACTAAACAAAAAACCATTGATACCATTGTGGCGCTTGATTCTATCAATCATCAAGCTTCATTGTATACAAAACTTCCCAGTCAGCATATTATGCTGTTTGTTACCGAAGCATGCAGAAGACTACTGCTGCCGTAAAACCTCAACGACAATACCACGACCGGAAAAAAACTTTTTGAAATCTGTAAACTTTATTGCTGCACATTGCTGTGTACTTTTTGAAATTCCGGATGGGTTGTGGAAGTAAAGCTCGCGCTTGGCAACATCATACCCCAGCATTAACACAAGATGCCCACTTTTGTTTTTTGGTTTACGCTGCGGATAACGAATATGCGGGCTGACACTAGCAATAAAATAGTTGCCTTTGCCAAGCTCGTGCATAAGCTCCTGAAGCGTGCTGCCCTGTGCGATACGTGCCTTCCATCCGAATTCTTTAGCCACAAACTCGACGTAGGGCTTATAAAAAAGACCGGGTGAGGTCTCGAGCGGTATCGTATACCCGCCATATTCAACACATTTTTTGCCCAGCTCCACTAGGGTCGTGGTCTTACCGGTACGGTGAGCCAGGATCATTTTAGTGCAAGCCATACCACAGCCGCTCCAGCTCCAGTCGTGATATTCTTCTTTGGTCTTAGCGCCGGAATTTTTCCACTTAGGGTCGTCGTCGGTACTGATCTGCTTCTCAAGAATTTGCTTAGCGAGTTCAGGGGACTCCCATTGGCAGAAGTACGGTACGTTTTTATGCATAGAACGTTCCGGCACCCAAAGCGGCCGAATGAAATACTTAAGGCGCCTAGCGATGTGCAATAGCTGATTTTTTATGTTTCTCACCCTATAAGAATACCAGAAGCGGCGAGAAAACTTTTCTAAGACTAGGCGCGTGGTGATAGCACCAAGATCTACAACAAACCCAACTCGCGGACACGCTGCATTAAGTTTTGATGGTCGAGCTGGAAAACGATATATAACTGGCCATCCTGTTCCGCCAGGATGTATGTTGCTTTATTAACGCTCTGGATTAGCTTACCAGCTTTTTTAAAATGCATAGTCCAAGTCATCAGTACTAGGTGGTAGCCTTCGCTCAAGAGTTGTTCGTGTACCTCACCAAGCTTGGTTTTCTGCAGGCCAACCGTAGCAAAAAAATCTGTGCGCTTGGGGAGCATTGCAGCGAAAGCCGTTCGCTCAACGACACGCACACTGCTGCTGGGATCGGCAAACATAAAGCTGTCCGCGTAGAGCGATGTAATGAGTGTAGAGTCACCTTTTGCCAAGGCGGCTTCGTAGTTTTCTAAAAATGTTTGGACTGCTTGTGTCATACGGCTTCCATGTTACTTATCATATCCTAGCAAAGGAACAAGCCAAGAACAATTCTAGAAATTTTTTCAAGATACCATATATCATTTCTGGAGTGAGAGCGCAAGAGCAGCGACACCGCGATGAGGATCGGATTTGCCGGAGTAACATGAGTGCCATCGTTATTCTAAAGCCTGGGGCTGCTTTCTAAATAGAATCTCAGCAATGCCTCGCTCGCTTTTGAAATACCAATTCGAGCTGTCTGCTTTATGTCTTTAGCGTCTACTACCTGGCCCGCGTCGATAATATACAGGGAACCTCGTTGCGTCATATCTACACCATTCATCGACCGGTCAATACAAAGCGCTTTGCATAATTTACCCGGACCGTTAGCCAAGCTCGCCAGATTGTCTGATTGCCGGTGTAGCCGCATGGCTTCAATTCCTTCGAGCGGTTCAACGGCGCGGATCAGCACCGAGCTGGGCTGGTTGGCAGTTTCGGTAACCACGTCAAGCAAACAATATTGGCGCATGCTGTGGACATAAGCATGCCCGGCCTCACCGTATAGAATTTCGTTACGCTTGGTCTTGCCGACATAGCTATGGGAGGCTGGGTCATTCACTCCTAAATAAGCCTCGGTTTCAACAATTTTGCCAGCCAGATCTAGCCCGTTATAGTGTCGGATAAGTACTTTCCCCAGCAACTGCCGGGCGACAGCCGTAGGTTCCTGCGCATAAAAAGAGCGTGGCAGGGCGGCGAAGTGTTTAAGGGATGCGTTCATAAATTAACTATACCAAAGCCTGGCTCAGTTTTTGCTCGAGCGCAAGTTTTGCTAACAACAAGAAAGTGTCCCAAATGGAACACCTTCTCCTCTGTAATAATTTCATGGTGCACCATTGCAGACGTTAAGATAACTTTGCCGGATGATCTGGAAGGCGACATCCAAGCAGTTCGGAGTTGTTGGACGATGAAACCAATACAGGGGAGCTATCTAGTGCCCCTCATCGATCATGTGACGAAAGTCTAGTAACAAAACCTAAATTGTTCGGCCCTTCAAAACCGAACTCAAGTCGGGAGTAACTGACATGATTATCTCGAAAGTACTGTTCAATCTCAGCCAAAAGCAAATCCCGACCCAGCTTTCTTGTGTTATCCCAAAAGTTACAGCACGGGATAACCAGGACGGGACGCACCTTTGCCGACTCCACGACTGGCCGCAAAGCCTGGTCTGGATGGAGGCCGACAATAAGATCGTAATAGTCAGCCATGCCTGCCGAATATTCTTCGGCCCGAGATGTGACACCAGTCAGAGTGTATCCGCGAGGGTCAATCACTTCAGCCTCATACCCACGCTTATTGAGCACTCGGGCCAACATGCCCTGTCCACCTGCTGCATCAGCAATGTAGCGAATATTCTTACCGAAACTCTCAGTGATGACATCGGCTACAACTTCAAATCGAGCTGGATCCCCATGAAACTTATGGCCTTTGATGCGGCCAGATTTGGTACTCATGGATTAAGCTTTTATAGTTTTAACGATATAGTCCACGATCTTGCCTACTGGCTGCGAGGCATCAATCATTATGGAGCCGCTTGCTTTGTTTCTAGCCTCAAACGATTGATGCCACGACAAAATGTTTTTCAATTCGTCAGGAGCTTTGCCAAATTCATTATTCGTCCGTGTAAGGATTCTATCCGTAAGGGTATCAGCATCAAGCGTCAGGCAAAATACTTTGTCAAAGTAATGCCGCAGGGCTTCATTATTCGACGCGATGCCACACAGAAAAACCTCTTGGCCCTGAGCGCTCTGCGCCAAAACCTCTACGGCTTCCGGGAACAATCTCCATTCGTGATTTTCATACCACTCTTTCGTTCGCAGCGCATAGTCATTCGGTCGATCTTCAGCTTCCCCAGTCTTTTTGTTGTAGAAAGCGGCAAAATCATCCTCGTCAACATCATGCGCACTATAGCCTCTCGTTTGAAGAGCTTTGCGAATAGTGGATTTGCCGGTTCCTGTAGCGCCGGTTATATAATACAAAGACATATTGACTTCATTATAGCAAATACTCCAGTTATTATGTATATTCTGCCGCATGATAGTTGCAGCGAGAAAGGACTTGAACCTATGCAACAGATAAGAAAAGTAACAAAATATAAAAGCGCTCAAAAATTGAACGCTTTTATATCTGTCATAATTTCATGGTGCGCGAGAGAGGACTTGAACCTCCACGAGTTACCCCACTAGCTCCTAAGGCTAGCGCGTCTACCATTCCGCCACTCGCGCACGTTGCCTGCTTACACAGGCTTGGGATATGTATAATCATAGCGATTTAACAGAGTGTATGCAAGCCTAGCCATGTTACACTGGCAACATGACTGTTTTACGGTAGGAGGTACGATGTTGACACAATTTGACGCGGCCATGTGGCACAAGGCTTTCGGAAAGCCGGATTGGTACCTGGATATCATTGGCCAGTTTAAAGAGCTTGAAGCTGCGGCGGCTGTCGAGCCGGATTACGAAAAACGCAAAGCAATCAAGGGGCCGATGTATCAGGCGGTTGAAACGGCACTGCGCGAAGGGCAGCTTCAGTTGGCTACAAGTGGCGAAGACAACGATGCGGCCCGCAAGCCGATTGACATGGTTGTGATCCACCACATGAAAATCAAGCCGGGTATTACGCTTGACCAGCTCAACGCTAAGCAGTTGCTGCGGCTATATGGCGTTTATTATGCCAATCCCACCTATCCTGCCGACGCGCATATTAAGGGCGAACCGGTGTGGTCGGGGCAAGCAGGTGTTTTGGGCATATCATTGGTTGGTGCGGGCAGATGGGTCTGCCGAGCACATTCTGGAGGATAAATACCTTGGCTGGCATGCCGGCAACTGGGAGGTCAATTGCCGGAGTGTGGCGATTTGTGTTGACGACGATCTAGCGGACAAAGAGCCGAGTGGGGTTGTGCTCGCGGCGCTGGCTACTATTATTCGGCAGCACTACGGCCAAGTATTGCCTGAAAAAATTGTCGGACACTGTGATGTTAACCCGCACAGAGTGTGCCCAGGTGCACTGTGGCCGGAGTGGCGTAAAAAAGTATTGGCTAGTTTGTAGTTCCTCAGTCTTCTAACGGTGGTAGTACGCTAGTCGTGCGCCACCGTAATTTTTGCGGGATTGCTTGGTTAATGTCAGGCCGGTGATGTCCGGCGAAGTTTGGTCGGCCGAGTGTGACAGCACAAAAATTCCGCCAGGC
>DATLVY010000003.1:0-8119 GCA_035576845.1 Candidatus Acidiferrum sp.
CGATCTAGGAGACTTCACAGTAGAACGCCAGCCGTTTTTGCAGCTCAAGCATTTGTTCAAGCAGTACAGTCGGTTCATCAGAAAAAACGATTTCCGGCACAGACCCGCGAACAATAGCCAACTCAGTCACCTTTTGCGGAACGGCGCGCAATTGCTCTGCAAGACTCTCCACAGCTCTGGCATCGGCAGTACTACCAATTAGGTTCTCGCTAATAACGTACATGCGGTTCTCCTTCACCAACATAGTTGCGAACTGGCTTTTGACCAGTCCCAAGAAACTTCAAAGCATGAAAGGTTTTCGTGCTTTTCATGATTTTAAAACTTTGTGATTGTAATGTCAACTTATCTGTCACAATCAAGCATTTTAACTAAACCTTCCCTCTGGGCTTGGTGGTAACGTGGCATCTGTCGCAAAAGGACAGCTTGGTATATAATCAACACTCGCGCATATCACACATGAGCGTATGCACGTTGTATAAGAAAGGCTTATGGTTTACATGTACGCAGAAACACTCTTTCAGCTTTCGCGGTGCTTCGAGTTGAGTTTGTATCACGAGAACCCGCCGTCGTTAACGCTGCGTTTGGGGTTAAAACGCGACGGTGATAAGTTGACAATGGTACTCCCCCTGAATGCTCACACCAAAAATCGAGATGCAACCGAATTGTATGTGATTCGTGCCACAGCCTCGAGATCCATCGATAAACCCATGAAGCTAGTCGCGGACACGTTCCAGGCGCTCAATGCAAGCACTCGCCTGTGCATGCTGCGCCAGCAACCCTTCAAGCTCGAGCGGGGAGATAAGCTTATCAAAGCAGAATTGGAGTTATTCACCGGCGAACCCACCAGCGATGTAGTGGCCGTCTTAACGGCTTCTGCCGACGCTTACGCCTGCGGTAAGCTGATCGCCACCGTGCGTGGTGGCCTGGATGGCTACCGCAGTATCCAGCTACGCCTCGAACTGGGAGGTCAACCGGTGTACGAGGCAACCGGAAGCGAAACCGGCTCATTTGACCAATCGTTAACCACAGCGTTCAATTTGTTGAGTGCCCGGTTCAGTAGCACCACCTTTAGTTGGTAGGTGCAGGCTGGTGAAGCAAGGCAACGCGCACTTTTACCTGATTTGCCAGCACGCACCGCACAAGAATTTTCGAAACTCCGATCGACAGTTCTTGCGTGGCTTTTTGCGAATACCGAACCTAGACCCCAGTTTAATAAAAGCTACTCTTGAACAGTTTGAGAAGGATGAGTTATAGGTCTCACGGCTTGTACGTGAATACTCTTGTGGCTATAGGCTGCAAGAGTATTTTATTTCTTGCATGAGCTGGATGAATTAAGCTATTGTAGCACGACCCGAGATAGCCACTGGAACTCAAGCGGCCAATGTCCTATCACTCTGCTTTGCAGCCGTCAACTGTGCGCCACAGCAGACAACAACCAGCAACGCCACCACCCACAGACAGCCACCGTACACCCAGTACCACAATGTTTCGTGGGCCGCCGTAATCGGAAAAGGACTAAAAATTACCAGTGATGCCGTAGAAGCCGCATGCAACAATTGCGTAAGCAGTAAGCTGCGGGTATTTGTGTAAACCCAAGCAATAATGACGCGCATAGCGGTCATAGCAAAAATAAATGCTGCGGCAAACAGCAGCCAGTATGCACCATGCGGGTAAGCGCCTCCTAAAAAATCGATGACTGGCAAGTGCCACGTGCCCCACAACACACCCAGTACCAATGCCGCGCGAAAACCACCCAGCCTCTGGGTCATCACCGGAAATGCATAGCCTGACCAGCCGATTTCCTCGAGCAATCCTGGCGCAATACCATACACGAGCCCCAGCGGCAACCAGTGTATTGTAAACGCAGGAGAAACAAAGTAATGCAGTGCTGTCAGTACCCCTAATACTAACAATGGCGGTAGCAGCAGCGCCGCATACCACCGTGCCGATATACGCCAGCGCAACATCCCGCCCAACAAGGCTTTGACGCCAGACACACCATCTGTTAAAAAACGCAAACTCAGTCCGGCAATCGCCGGCCCGATAATCATCAACGGGAACATCAGCAAGCCGCTCAGCTGGGGAATCGGCTCGCCGCTTACCAACTTTGGCGCAAGTATTAACGACGCCAGCCCCCACGATACAGCATAGGCCAATACAAAGTAGCTGACGATAGGATGGCGAGATATGATATGCTTCATGAATAATTTTATTGTAGCAGTAGGCTACTTATCGACAATAAGCCTTGTTAGGGGTAGAGCGTAAAAAGCCATCATGTTAAGTGATGGCTTTGATAGAGCTCGAAATTCAAGCTACTTCTACCGGTTGAACTTGCAGCTCCCAAGAATGTGCATACCGACCCTTGAGGGCTAGTAGTTGGGCGTGGATGCCAGACTCAACAAATTCTGCCTCCTTCAATGTACTGGCTATGCTCGTTAGCAGGGCTACAGAATTATCCTATGCATGCGCGGAGCGACTGCGTCAAGCTACTGTGTTATGCAAGCACTCTTTCGCGACATCAAGCGGTGACTTTCAAAAACGGGCTCCAATCACGTGACTCCAGCTCGCCAATTGCGCCGAAGCTTGGTGGACGACCTTGACTAGATGGAATACCATAGAGTCGAGCATCAACTGAGATGACTAGTTTTATTGAATAGAATCTTGCGTAATAGCCGACAAAATGAGAGAGTAAACTATAGCAAAAGTAGGTGAAAATACTCACCAATTTTTGTCGTAGCTTATTGTTCCGTACCTAGAAAGTGAGTTTTCTGCTATGAACGAGGATGCATTTGCGTTAGATGCTTTTGACATTGTGGTCTGCGAAAACTGCCAGCGAGTTATGACGAGCGTTTACCGTGCTGTGATCGAGGATTTCGATACTTTGCTAATCGGGTTCTCCGATTGGATATGGCGACGCGACAGGCTTGATGTGCGTACCATCTTCGGTCCAGCTATTGTTAGGCTGCGTTTTGAGAATGCTTACGTTCGTTTTGCTGGTACCCATATGCGACTGATCGACAAATGGAAAGTTTGGGAGGATTTCTTCCTTGAACAGGGTGAACTAGAAACGTCGGAAGGCAAAATTACACCTTCACAAGCTAACCGCAGAGTCAAGGTACCGGTGCGCGAGAATAAGATTGCGCAGATTATTCGGGGGGAACAGGCTAAAGTGCAGAACTGCCGCACAATCATCTGTTGCCAAACAACGCTACACGCTAAGCGCATTGCCGAATACTTTCCAGGCTCCCTGCAATTGCACAGCCGCTCCGAAGACAAAGCTCGTGAGTTGCTCAATCTTCTACGGCAGGAACCTGAAAGTTCGTATACGGTCATTGTCGTGGATATGCTCAATGAAGGCACCCTCCATCTACCCGCTGATTTGCTAGTGTTTTTGGATCTTACTTCCGAACGCAGTGTCGCCCTCCACCAGCTTGGTTCGGTTTTATTACCCGATAAAAAGCCAATGGTAATACTCGACTTCGTTCGAAGCAGAGATCAGGTCGCAGCACCTAAAAAACTGAAAAATCAGTTAGCCGAAGCAGCCGACGAGGAGAAACGGAAACGTGGAAAGGCTTCAGTTGATGAAGAAACACTTGTTATCAACTTGCCGGCCGACATGTTTGAGTTTCACCAATTCTTCCACCAGATAACCGAGATGGAAGATGAAGTTGAGCCGCCGATTCCTACCAGATTGCAACCCGACCCACTCCGGACACCCGTCAAAATCACCGCCCCACACATCGCGGGCCAACCAATCCCAGGGGCGCCAATCAACCCAAGTGAGCTTGCTGAAGGCTACTGGTTGCATGAAAGTTCAGTTTCGGCGAGATTCATCCTTAAGGGTCGACGAACAGACCTAATGCGACCGTTTGCTGAGCTACTCGCAAGATCTAGCGAGCTAAAGGTTATCGGTTCTGTGACGCCAGTCAAACATAGGAAGAGGTTCGTGGTATCAGTACTAGCCGGAGACACTTCTGAGGGTACTACTAGCCATATACAAGACCTGGCTCAATTTATCTCGTCTTTAAAAGTTGAGAAAGTAAAAGACCTAGAAGTGAAATCGGATGGCTTGGTCGGAAGAGAGGAGTTTTTGACAGCACTGCTTGATGCAGTAGTTTTTCTAGAGGGTGACGTAACGCAATCTGGCGAGCTGCAACATCCAGTTCAAAGCGTATCTCAAATCGAGCTAAATCAAGTGCAAGAGGAGATAGCAGCCGAATTGACAAGCGTTGACAGTACGAGCACTGTTAGAATTTTCGATTTTGGAACTCCAGCAACAAATCATACGGGTACCGGATGGCTTTGCCAATTAACCAGAGACCCCGAAATGAATCTCAAGACCCTTAAACAGGCTAGAGAGATTTTACAAGGCTTCTACTCGGTCGACACCCAGCTGTATTGCACAACGGCCAGTGAGTTTGGGAGGCCAAACAGGATTATCGTTTTGCTCTGGATGACTAGCCGCCACAACGCGCTCTCAAGGGATTACGGGACTATGATCTCTATGCTTGCAGATGTGAACATAGTGAAAGTGCAGGAAGGAGCGTATATACAAAGGGACGTTGATCACGACTTTACTCTTCTCTTTAAGAGCTTAACTGAACACGAGAAGAGTGATCCCAGAGCGCTCAATAAGCACCTAGTTGAGGCCTTCGCTCAGATAACTAGCAAAATGCTCCAAAAAACCTTAAGTTAGTCGTAAGTCGTTCCAACAAAATGCCCCCCAGACTGGAGGGCATTTTTATTATCACAAAAAACGCAAAGTTATATTTGTGCTAGATAGCACCGATGGGCATGAAGGGGTTTTATATGCACTCGCGGCACAAAACCTATCCTTCCAGAAAAGTGCGCACGGTTGCCAAGCAAGGATTCGTAGACTGTCGCCAGGTGTTCCCTACATACTTCCCTAGTATTGTGCTTGGTGTCTTGGCGGCTGCCATATGAACCAAACGGCACTTGTGCCCATAGCAACAGACAGCAGAACAAAAGAAAAGTCCATAGGACAACCTGTGGAGCATTTCTAATCTGTAATAATTTCCTGGTGGGCAAGGAGGGACTCGACCGGTCTATGCTCGCTCCTGATCGGCTTTCAGCCGATGTCGCTCATCTAAAATAGGATTCCGTTCACTGCCGCTGGCAGTTAACGCCCTACCGGGTTCGAGTGCATTTTTTATCGACCACTATAAAAACGGCCATAAAGACCGTTTTTATAGTGGTGGGCAAGGAGGGACTCGAACCCTCAAGTCTTTTCAGACAGCGGATTTTAAGTCCACCGCGTATACCATTCCGCCACTTGCCCATTTTTAAATGTGGAGGCACCGACCGGATTCGAACCGGTGGAAAACGGTTTTGCAGACCGCTGCGTTAACCACTTCGCTACGGTGCCATCACACAGATTATAGCTCGTGACAGAGTGAAAACAAAGGGCAGTCCTGTCACTTTGGGATTGATATTAATCAAGCAAAAAGCCCCGAGCGTAAAACTCGAAGCTTTTCTATAGCCGGGCTAAGGGTCACGGCCACGAACCTGCGGGGTTCTAAGCTCGCTCGTTCGCGAGCTCTAAAAGACCGTACCAGTGCTGGCCGTTCTGGTCGCTGCCCCCCACCAGCGAAAGTGCCGTATTGAGCTCCAGGCCTTTGAAGCCGACTCTCCACCACCCATCTTCTCCCATATAGACGAATCCGGGAGAAATTTCCCCCATTGCATTGTCCTCGATGTAGTTTACGATCAAAACCTGCGCAGCCACGACTTGCGCACGAGACATTTCGCAGGGAAGCGCAATCTCGAGGGAGTGCATGCTTAAATCCCCCCAGATCAATTTGCCACCACGCAGCAGCCATAACGGCAAGATGGGCTCACTGGCAACAACCGGCATAAAAAGCCGCAACAACTTCCCACTGGCTGTGAGAAAAAAAGCCGGGTAACTGTATAGGACCGGCCGGTGTGTCGGCCGGGGCTGGCCCAACAATAGCGGTGTCGCACTAACCGGTGCGGGCAGTGCGTAGATGTGGTCCTCCTGCGGCCAGATACACACCGACGGTAAAGCGGGATTGACGTGTAAAAAACAGGCGCGCACTGCGCGGGCTACAGATCCGACATAAAAGGAAACGAGCGACAGCAAAAAGGTTAGGTACTGCATTTTATCCTCCAGATGTGGTGCATAAAAGAGGTGCGCTTCACAGTTGGTAGAAGCTTACTGTATAGTACAACTTTATACATAAGTAGTCAATAGTGAAGCGGCGAAGTGCAGGCTCTCGTTTAGTTTAAAATCATTGATCTAACCAACCAATGGCCTTCCTCGTTTACAGGTACTTCCGCACACGCTCGGCCCTCGCCAGGCTACACCGGCAGTTTTAATACGCGGTGGTATACTAAAGCTATGCCAAAAGCAGATAAAATGGCAGCGCTAGATGCTGCGGTTGTCGATGTTCAATCGTTTAGTATACGGTTTGGCCATAAAGAAGTTATCAAGAACCTTTCCTTCAGCGTGTATAAAGGCGAGGTTTTTGGTTTGCTGGGCGCGAATGGCGCCGGCAAAACAACAACGATTCGGACATTGCTTGGCCTTTACGTGCCGGACGGGGGTAGTTTGCTCATTAATGGCAAGCGATACGATCCGTCTATGTCATCAATGGTTGGCTACCTGCCGGAAGAACGTGGCCTGTACCGCAATGAGCCGGTTATCAGTACTCTGATTTATTTTGCCGTGCTGCATGGCCTTTCGGAAGCTGAAGCGCGGCAGCGTGCCCTGGCTTACCTCGAGAGAGTCGGGCTGGCTGATAAAGCCAACGAGCGGCTCGTGAAATTATCAGGCGGCCAACAGCAAAAAGTGCAGCTTGGGGTGACGATACTGCATGAACCAAGCCTGATGATTCTCGACGAACCAACCGAAGCGCTCGACCCGGTTAACCGATCACTGCTGATGGACATTATTAACGAGCGGCGCGCCAAAGGTGCGACCGTCATTTTAGTGACACACCGGATGGAAGAAGTGGAGCAACTGTGCGATCGTATTTTACTGCTCAAAGATGGATATGCCGCATTGTATGGCAGCGTTGACGCAGTCAAAGAACAATTCGGCTCGCGCGTTATCGGCCTTGGCTATAAGGGCGACTTGCCCAAAAACGACAAGCTGTATACCCTGTCTAAAAACCTGCCGCACTATGCCGAGCTCACCTGGCAGGATACAACAGACCCCGATGCAATCCTGCGCTTTTTGGCCGGCCAGCAAGGTCTGCATATTCAATCGTTCGAGATACGACGGCCTAACCTGAACAGTATTTTCTTGGAATTATATAAAGGACAAGCCAATGAGTAGACTCGGTAAAGTTGTGAAGTTTGAAGTGCTGCGTACGGTCAGGAAAAAAAGTTTTTGGTTTACAACCATTGTTTTGCCATTGTTTATACTCGTGATTTACGGTGTCGATTACGCCTCCAGCCAGCACGCCAGTCAGGCCAGTCAGCAACAAGCATCCGCTTATTCAAAAACAGCCAAACTTGCTGTTGATGATGAGACGGGCTTGGTGAACAAACAATTGCTCGCGCAGCAGCATATCACCATAGAAACCAACCGGCAGGCTGGCATAGCTGCGGTGCAAGGCAACAAACTCACTGCATTCTTTTATTATCCAAAAAATGTTTCCACAGTAGGAATTCAGGTTTATGCCCAAACCCAAGGCATTACTTTTGCCCCGCCGTATAACGCCGTCGCTTTGACACTGCTCAGAGAAAGTGCGGTGACACGAGCCAACGCCGTGTTGCACAATCCCGAAATAACCCAGATATTGCAAAAAGATCCCCCTGTTACGGCCACAACGTATCAAGACGGTAAGCCAACAGATGGATTAGCCGGCCTAGTTGTACCGGGGATTTTTTGGATACTCTTTATGACGCTTGTTGTATTTTTATCTTCATATACCATCGCGTCCACCACTGAAGAAAAAGAGAATCGGGCCGCCGAAATATTGCTGACATCCGTCGAACCCCGCGATTTTATACTTGGTAAAATTGTGTCGGTGCTGGTTGTCGGCTTGGTACAGATAGTCACCATTAGCCTGCCGCTGGTTGTCGCATATATTTTATTGAGAAAACACATTTCGTTACCGGGCGGGCTTTCGCT
>DATLVY010000004.1:0-2429 GCA_035576845.1 Candidatus Acidiferrum sp.
CCTGGGCGGCGGTCCCGGTGGCGCTATCCACAGTGGGTATGGTGGCTTTATATCTAGCCTTGGTTGCGAGCGGCTGGCTGATGTGGCGAAAAATACAACTTACTTTTTTAGAAGGAGATGCGATTTAATAACCATAAGCGGCTTGCGTTTTGCACCGGCAAACGGCATTATAAAGCTATGAAACACTCACTATACAACACCCTGCGCACGTTTGTAGCAGCCGTAACTATTGTCGCAACCTCCGCCTTGTTGCCAGCCTCGGCATCGGCCATGGATTACAACCTGGCGCATACCGAATGGAAAGGCACGGTAACTTTTGTCTCCGGCCAAAATAACGGTATTGTCCAGCAAGGTGACTTCAAGTATGCCTGCAACCATACGCTTTCCGAAACAACCGTCGGCGACGCTGGCAACTTTAGCGGCACGGGCACCTGGACCCAAGATGGCCGGAATTTTGTCAATGATTTTGTGGAGCCCATCACCGGCACGAACCTTGAGGTTAAAGTGCATCAGACCGGCACCATTGCCGCAAACGGCAAAACTTACCAGGCTGATGGCCATGGCCAGCTGTACCAAATTAATGCCGATGGCAGCACCACGGCTATTCCCGGCACTGAGGGTGACACGGTCAGTGTGATGACAAAACAGTAGAGCGTATTTAACGTAATACGAATGCCACTGAACTACAGTGGCATTTTTGTGAGCTTTTCCGAACGGTTTACCTGCGCAGGCCGCCAAGGGCCTTAGCCCAAAGGTAAACGTAGTATGGCACTACGAACAATTTCTCGGCCCAGACGGCGATTTCCAAAGAGCCGAAGGCCAAACATGCAGTCGCCAGGTAAACGAGACTGTGAAGCTTGCCGTACTTTTCCTCGGAAAAGATAAAACTCTCCGTGGATGGCTCGGGGAATCGCTTCCAGTGCAGGGCGCGACGGATAGGAAACTCCTGCAAATCGGCGCAGAAGAAATGGAGCACCTCATCTCCTTTAATAAAGCCCTTGCGGATGGCGTACAAAATATTTTGGTACGTCGTGCCGCTCGGCCTGCCCTGCTGGCCGTCGTGGTAGATGAGTTGTTTATCGACTCCCTGGCTGAGCAAGTAGTCGAGCATCATCTGATACTCCATTTGGTCGGGCGGGAATGGGTCCGAGTCGGATGTGCCGCCCATCAAGGCAAAAACGACCTGCTGGTATTCGTCGCATAGGCGGCGATATGTTTCCAGGGCTAACCTGGCGCGTGCTAAAGAACCTTCACGACCGGCTCCGCACACAACAAGCACATGTATCGGGGCCGTATGACCCATGACATGCAACACGGGCATTGAATTGCTCCAGTCGAACTAAAAGAACAAGGCGAATCTCGCCTCTAACTAGTAGTATAATAGATATAAATAGCGATAAAGTCAACTTTATCGGAGACTTGATACGCTCGGCATAAATGATTAAGATGTAGGTAGATAAACAAGGAGCCACCATGTCCGGCCATTCTAAATGGGCAACCACCAAACGACAAAAAGCAGTAGTTGACGCCAAACGCGGTGCGGTGTTTACCCGGCTTGGCAATGCCATTGCGGTGGCGGCGCGCGGCGGGGCGGACCCGGACATGAACTTTAACTTGCGGCTTGCGGTGGATAAGGCCCGGGCGGCCAATATGCCCATGGCCAATATTCAGCGCTCTATCGATCGAGGTTCTGGCAAGCTGGGCGGTGCCGCTATCGAAGAAACAACCTACGAAGCCTACGGTCCGGGCGGCGCAGCTTTTATTGTAGAGTGCGTGACCGATAACAAAAATCGCACTTTCCCAGAGGTGCGCCTGGCGTTTACCAAAAACGGCGGCAGCATGGCTGAGCCCGGTGCCGTGGCTTTTCAGTTTACGCGCGAGGGCATGGTGCGGGCTAATTTTGTTGAGGGCGATGAAGACGCGGCAATGCTGCAGGCCATCGATGCTGGCGCCAAGGATGCCGAAGTTATCGAGAAAAACGAAATTGTGGTGTACACCGACGCCAAAGAGTTAGCTGCCGTGCGTGATGACCTGAAGGCTCGCGGTTTTGGGATTGAAGAGGCGGAGCTTACTTATATCCCTAACAATATGGTCGAAGTTACCGACTCCGAAACCGCCCGCAAGCTGACTAATTTGATGAATATGCTGGAAGAGCTGGACGATGTGGTAAATGTGCACACAAACTTCGAGGTGAAAGAATAAACCGGTAAAGCGGTGAGAATCCTCGGTATTGACCCCGGCATTGGTATCCTTGGTTTTGGGGTGATTGAAGGCGAGAGCCGCTCGCCAAAGCTGGTCGACGCTGGCGTTATCCGCACCACCGTTAAAGCGCCGGATGCCGAGCGGTTGCTGGCTATTTTTGACGGTTTGCAGGAGATTTTTGAGGCGACAAAGCCGCAGGCTGTGTCGGTTGAAAAACTCTTTTTTGC
>DATLVY010000005.1:0-2955 GCA_035576845.1 Candidatus Acidiferrum sp.
CTTGCGCCTGAGCTTCTTGCACAGAGCAAAAGAAATGATCAGACCAAAGATCAACTCCGTATGTGCTGTCGCCAGGCTTGACATAAGTGTTGCCGGCGGCAAAGTCAGAGCCGATTAGCGGCAAGCTACCACATCGCATAATCTGCAGGGGATATTGAAAATATGGCCCAGAGAATGGGATATTTGCAAGAAGTGTGTACAACAAAATGAATACCACAGCAGCTATTAGGCCGACTTTATAGGATTTTACAGCTGCTTTACTAGACTGAGTATTTTGGTTATTACCGATTTTCATAAGATAATAATACCATGTAAGACGCCCGTGCTCATAATAAGCACGGGCGTTGTTTCAACTCTTTGACAACTACGTTCGAGTTACTAAATCAGATTCTCCTTTCGAAGATATGCCTCGACCATGACAGCATATCCCAAAGCGTTTCCCTTTCTAGTTGGATGAAATGTAAAGTTCTGATGTATCGGATCGACCCTGTAAAAGTACGGATCTTGGCTACAAACATCGTGGCCTGCAAAAGGCGATCCATCAGCTTGGGCATCTAAGAAAGAAAACTGATCGCCAGCTTTCGCTACCTCAGTTTTTATTACCTGGTTAAGGCGTTTTTCGATATCAACCGCAAGTACGCGCTGCAGCTGATCCATGCCGACACAGTTTGTATATGGCGAATCGAAGTAGCCAACAATCAAAGGATAGCCAAGAACTACAACTTTTGCACCTGGACTAATAGCCGACTTGATGGCCGTATATACCACATCCAGCCTATCGGGCAAAGCCTTCAACAACTTTAGCGAGTTTTTATACGCCTTAGCACAATCTCGATCATCCAAGCTTACAACGCAGTGGGTAGCAAAGGCTTGGAATTGTATGTCATTGCCTCCTATGGTCAGGCTCACGAGATCTACCTTGGACGATCTAAGCTTGGAGAGCGTTTTGATCTGTGGTGGTTGATCTGGATACTGAAAGACACTTGTCAGCTTATCTGTGGTTGCCCCAGAGCAAGCATAAAAACCTACAAGCCTCACATTCCCAAAGTCTTTAGCTATCACAGCTGGATATGCAGCCAAACTACGGTGACATTCACCATCGTTCTTACTTATACCACTAAACGGCGGATTACCCTCACCCGAACTAAACGAGTCGCCCATTGCAACGTAGTTACGAGTTGTTGGCGGTGGCGTGACCGTCGGGCTGGGGCTGGGGCTCGGCGATGGTGTCGGCGAAGGCTGTCCGCCGACAAGCGTAACCAGCCCAACTTTGTTGGTGTCGTTATCGGTAAACCAAACATTGCCGTCCGGCCCAGCAGTGACGAAGTTAAGAAAACCCGGCGTGGACAATTCGGTTACACTGCCACTGGTGCTCATGTTGCCGATGGCCGGTGTGCCGTATTCGCTAAACCACAGGTTTCCGTCCGCCCCCAGGGCGATATTATCGGGGAAGGTAGTTGCACTGGGAAGTGGGTACTCAGTGATGGCCCCGTTTGTCGTAATGCGACCGATTTTCGCGACATTGCCTTCGGTAAACCATAAGGCTCCATCAGATCCGGCCGTTATGCCAAGCGAGTCGCTGGCGGTAGAGGGAATCGGAAATTCGGTGATCACGCCACTGGGCGTCATGCGGCCGATCGCGTTGCCACCCATCTCTGTAAACCAGATGTTTCCATCTGGCCCTGCAGCAATGCCGATGGGATTACTCTTGGCCACGGGGAGAACATACTCGGTAAAAACTCCGGCAGGTGTTAGTTTGGCAATTTTATTGCCATCTTCCTCGGTAAACCAAACGCTACCGTCTGGCCCAGTGGTTATATCGGTCGGGCCGCTGGCACTGGTTGGAATCGGGTACTCGGTGAACGTTCCAACCGTTGTAATACGGCCGATTTGGTTGGCATTTTTTTCGGTAAACCAGAGATCACCGGCAGAGCTTGTAATAGCAAGCGGGTAGCTGTTGGCTGCCGGAAGCTTATATTCCGTGGCCGTTCCGTTTGGCGTTATTCGTCCGATAGCGTTGCCGCTAACTTCTGTAAACCATAAGTTGCCATCCGGCCCAGCCGTGATGCCTTGCGGCGTGGCGGGGTTTGTGGGCAGGGCGTACTCAGTGATAGTTGGGCTGGCAGCGTGGGCCTGCTGACGATCGAAAAACAGGCCAGCAAAGCCGGCGGTAAGTAAGAAGAGCGCCAACAATATAGAGGCCAACCGATGGCTTAGATGCTTGTGCATGGATCTTATCTTTCTAACTGAACAGATTGTCAAAAGAGCAAGGCCGGCTTACGCCAACCCTCTTTTCGGCTCTTGAGAGCTTGGGCGCAGTTTATATCTATTTGGGGTTATTTGTCAAGGGCGCATTGCCACCCCTTCGCCCCGCTCCGCACATTACACTCCGGACTCATACAGAGCTCGGGTTACCCTCCGCCTGATGCTGCATGGCGAGAAGGGAACACTACCCAAGTCATACCCACCACTGTCAGCAATAATTCAGCCTTTCCAAATGGTAGCCAAGCAGGTACTATAAAAAAGAATTAGTTTGTATAGTCGGTAATAAAGGACAACGATTCTCATGCAGTTACGTGGGCAAACTGTTTGGCGTCAGACTACACAGCAAATCTCCCTTGGGAGGCTAGGTGTTTAAAAACCTGTCCTTGCGTATTAAATTAACTGCTGCTTTTTTTGTTATGGCGCTGCTGCTGGCTGGCGTCAGTTTTTATCAAATACGCTCAGTGCAGCAGTTTAATGACTTGTTTATTGGGGCCATTGGGGCTGATTTTTCCCGATTGGGCGCCTTAGATGATGTGAAGCTGCAGAGCGCCAAAGTGCGCGACCAGTTGTTTGCGTTCGAGCAAAGCATCGCAGCCAATAAGCCCGCCTTAGCCCAAACACAGGCCGCTGGTGTAACCTCGGCACTGGTGAATCTCAAAAACAGTGTTGCAGCTTACCAAAAGAAGGCTA
>DATLVY010000006.1:0-4431 GCA_035576845.1 Candidatus Acidiferrum sp.
AACTCTTACGATGTCATACCCGGCCGAATTCCGGATAGTCTCAACGAACAAACCTTGACCCAGTCTGGCCGATTCGGGCAGAGCGCCATTGTACTCCTTCGGCACGACTGTGCCCGCAACGACTACCCTGCCGGAGTATTCTGGCGTTAGGTGAAGTCCCCGTGAGGGCTCGTCGGCAGTGAGGAGAAACAAGAAGGATACCAACTGTCCTACGAATAGGCCGATCAATATCCCAGCCGCCCAGTGGAAATTCTCTGAATCTCGCGGTATGGACGCAAGAATCGCGAGCATGAAACTCAGGGAGGCAAACACCCAGAATAAAAAGAGGGCTAATTGACGTAGATTCACGTAAAGCTCCTAGCTAAACTGTCTGATCAGTTAAGGTAATTCACCCAAAAGCGGGCTAACAAAGAGCGATTATAACTACCAAACATACGAATGTCAAGTTTGGGGCGAAATATAGCGGGACCCCGCGTGTATAGTGGCGGGGTGGCTAAACACCTACTAATTCGATAGACCAAACGACTATAGAAAAACAGTCTTTAAAATACGAATCCAGTATTCTAAAGACCGTTGTCGTCGCCGTTACGAGAACCTTCTTGCAGTATGTATCGATTCGTAACGACTGATTGTCGCCACATCAACATTTATTCACTGGCAGTACTCCCGGAACTTTAGAAAGGCAGGAGGGATTCACCGGTTAACAAAAAAATCAATGCAGCTCTAGTTGTTGATTGCGCACCTACTTCCTGAAACCTCTGGCTCCAAACGTAATCAAGCAGGTTTCCCTGCAAAGACCAAATATACAAATATCTGTGGGGGTTGTCAACAGGCTAGCACCTGGCTTCAAAACCCTGAGCCTCGTCAATCCAAAAAACATCCCTGCTCAGACATCCGCTGACGCGGAACTCGCGATGATATTTTTTGGATTGCCACTCAGGGTTTTGAAGCCAGGTGCTAGTATCCGCAAGGCTGGTTGGCTATACTAGAATTAAGATTAAAAGGGGGTGAGGTGTCAAAAGGGCAGGCGCCATTAGCGGCTTCAGATTACGTGCATTTGCATAACCACACGCATTATAGTTTGCTTGATGGTTTGCAACAGGTGCCGCAAATGCTGGACCGGGTCAAGGAGCTCGGCATGACAGCGGTAGCTATGACTGATCACGGCACGATGTCTGGCGCGATTGAGTTTTACAAAGAGGCCAAGGCGCGGGATATTAAGCCAATTATCGGAATCGAAACCTACGTGGCGGCGCGCACTATTGCCGACCGCGATCCAGTGAAAGACAAGGCGCGTTATCACTTGATTTTGCTGGCCATGAACCAGCAGGGGCTGGAGAATTTATTCCGGCTGAGCACTACGGCTAACCTCGACGGCCTCTATTACAAAGCCCGAATCGACCACGATTTGCTCGAAAAATATAACGAAGGCATCATCTGCCTGTCGGCCTGCATGGGCGGGGAACTTGGCGATAATTTCCAACAAAACCAAGACGCAAAAGCCTACGAAATCGCCGCATGGTACAAGTCGATTTTTGGTGACCGCTATTATATTGAGGTACAAGACCATGGCCACCCCAAGGCACCAAAACCGTGGGCCGAGCAGGTGCGGGTCAACGAAAAACTCTTTAAACTGGCTAAAGATTTAGATCTGCCGGCGGTCGTCACTTGCGACGCCCACTATTGCCGCCACGAAGACGCCGATGCCCACGAGATTTTGTTGTGCGTCCAAACCGGCTCTAACCTGAGCGACACCAACCGCATGACGCTGAAGGATTTTGACCTGTATGAAACCGACCCGAAGGATATTATCGCGCGCTGGGGCGAGGAGCACCCCGAAGTTATCACCAACACCCGCGCCATTGCCGAGCGCTGCAATGTGGAGTTCGAGCTGGGCAAAATCCTTATTCCGAAGTTTGACGTTCCGGAGGGTTTTAGCGAGGAGTCGTATCTGCAGCAGCTGGTGTACCAGGGGCTTGCCAATCGCTATGCTGGCATCGAGCGCGACAAAGCTGCCAGGCTGAGCATTGACGAAGCCAAAAAACTCTTGCCGCCCAATGTTCTTGACCGCGCCGAGTACGAGCTGAGTATCATTGCCAAAATGGGCTATAACGGCTATTTTTTGATCGTGCAGGATTTTATTAACTGGGGTAAGGACCAAGGCATCGTGTTTGGGCCGGGCCGCGGTTCTTCGGCTGGTTCGATCATTGCCTATAGTTTGCGCATCACCGATCTCGAACCGCTAAAATACGATTTGCTGTTTGAGCGTTTTTTGAACCCAGACCGTATCAGCATGCCGGATATCGATATCGACATTATGGACAGCCGCCGCGAGGAAGTGATTGAATATTGTGCAAAAAAATATGGTTCAGAACGCGTTGCCAACATCGTGACTTTCGGTAAAATGGCTGCCCGGGCAGCGGTGCGTGACGTGGCGCGGGTACTGGAGGTGCCGTATGCCGAAGCCGACCGGCTGTCCAAGATGATCCCACCGCCAATCCAGGGTAAGCACGTGCCGCTTAAAAAATCGATCGTCACTGATCCGGATCTGCGGCGTGAGTACGAAAGCAACCCGACCAGCAAAAAAATTATTGACCAGGCCATCCGGCTGGAAGGCACCATCCGCAGCCACGGCGTTCATGCCGCTGGTGTCGTGATTGCACCGGATGAGCTGGTCAAGTTTTTGCCGCTCGAAATGGCCCAAAAAGGCGTGGTGGCGACACAGTTTCCGATGGGTCCGGTTGAAGAGCTGGGGCTGCTCAAAATGGACTTTCTGGGCCTCAGCAACCTGACGATTCTTAAAAATGCCCTACGCATTATCAAGCGTGTTCATCAGGAAGACATCGATGTTGGTACTCTGCCGCTGGATGATAAGGCAACTTACGAATTGCTTGCCCGCGGCGACACCACCGGTGTTTTTCAGCTGGAATCAGCCGGCATGAAGCGTTATTTAAAAGAGCTTCAACCCTCAGTTTTTGACGACATCATCGCCATGGCTGCCCTGTACCGCCCCGGCCCGATGCAGTTTATCGATGACTTTATCGCCCGCAAACATGGCCGCAAAAAAATCGAATACCACCATCAGCTGATGGAAAACGCCCTCAAAAACACCTACGGTATTTTGGTATATCAAGAGCAAGTCATGCAGATTTCTAAAGAACTATGCGGCTTTACCGGCGGCCAGGCCGACACCATGCGCAAAGCCATCGGTAAAAAGAGAATCGAAGTCATGCAGAAGATGAAGGCCGATTTTATTGATGGCGCGCTGAAAAACTCTGACATCACGCGCGAGCGGATCGAAAACTTCTGGGTGTCGCTGGAGGCCTTCGCGGCTTATTGTTTCCCGAAAGCGCATGCTGCCTGTTATGCCCTGATCGCCTACTGGACGGCTTACTTAAAAGCGCATTATCCAGCGGCGTTTATGGCGGCGCTGATGACCAGCGACCAAGATGACACCGATCGCTTGAGCATCGAAATCAGCGAATGCAAGCACATGGGTCTGGAGGTGCAGGCGCCCGATATCAACCAGTCGTTTGCCGAGTTTAGCGTCGTGCCAGACACCAACCAAATCCGGTTCGGCCTCAACGCCGTCAAAAATGTCGGCGCCAACGCTGTAGAAGAAATTTTACGGGCGCGCGAGGAGGGCGAGTTTACAGCCATCGAGGATTTTGCCCGGCGTGTCAACGTACGCATCGTCAACCGCAAAAACCTGGAGAGTCTGATTAAGGCTGGCGCCTTTGACCGCTTTGCCGACCGTTCGATTATGATGCACAACCTCGATGCCATGCTGGGGTTTGCCAACAAGCTGCAAAAAGAGGCGCTGAGCGGCCAAGTCAACCTGTTTGGCGAAATGGAAAGTGCTGCAACCGGGGCGTCACTCCGTTTAGAACCGGCCGCAACCGTGTTCAGCCAGCAGGAAATGCTGCAATGGGAGCGCGAGCTGCTCGGCCTGTATTTATCGAGCCATCCGCTTGATGCCTACGACGAATATTTGGGCGAGCAATCGCTCGACCTGACGCTGCTCAAGCCCGAGCACGACGGCATTCCCGTCACCGTTGGCGGCATCATCACTGCCATCCGCGTCATTGCCACCAAAAACGGCGACAAAATGGCCTTTGTGAAAATCGAGAATAAAACTGGTGAGATTGAGCTGATTATTTTCCCGAAAACCTACCAGGATGTCCAAACGCTGCTGGTTCAAGATAAAATTATCACCGCCAGCGGCAAGCTTAATGCCAAAGACCGGGATGGCAAAGAGACGCAGGAGCTAAAGGTATTGGCTGATGCCATCCGTCCGGTAACCGCTGATGTTGCCCAGAGCTACCAGCCAACGGGGCAGAAAATGGCACTTTCAGATAAGCCGGCCAAAAGTCGCCGGGGTTCTGGCAACTGGCCCACCCGACAGTCGGTTTCGCCGCCCAAGGCGCCGTC
>DATLVY010000007.1:0-2914 GCA_035576845.1 Candidatus Acidiferrum sp.
GCGGCGTGGAATCAACGTTATTGACCGTAACCGTCACCGCAGATGATGCCTGGTTACCGGCAGCATCAGAAGCAATGACAGTTATCGTATGCTGGCCATTGGCAACGCTGGTCGTGTCCCAGGTAGTTGTATATGGCGCAACCATTAGCAGTGGCCCAAGGTTATTGCCATCAAGTTTAAATTGCACCGAGGTGACCGCCACATTGTCTGACGCGTTAGCACTCACTGCGACCGCAGCACCGCTGACCGTTGAGCCGTCAGCCGGAGCTGCAAAAGAAACAGTCGGCGGCGTTATGTCGCATTGAGCCGTTGCACCGTTCAAGTCTGCAACGGCTGAAATGTTTCCGGCAGCATCGTAGGCATCAACGCCAAGGGTGTAAGTGGTGCCGCAAACCAGGCCGGTAAAATTGGCTGATGTGGTTGCGGTTGTGCCAGTCTTGCTGCCGTTGAGGTACAGGTCGTAACCCGCAACGCCGACATTGTCAGAAGAGGCTGTCCAGTTCATACCTAGAGTAGTACCGGTCGACGCGGTAATAGCTAGCCCCGACGGAACACTTGGCGGTGTCGTGTCTTGTGATGCCGGCGCCGCTTTGTAAGCAACAATGGCGCCCGCATACCCCGATGCAGAGCTAGTGGTAGCCGTAGCGTTGTAAGTACCCGTTTGGCCAACAATCCGGTACTCTTGCCACTGGTCACGATAAACGCTGCCTACGTGATTATAAAATTGCGCTGCAAATGCAATATAGTTGCTGCCATGCGTAAACGTGACATTGCCGTTACCAATAAAAGAGCCGATAAGCACATCACTAGCTTGCGTCGTGGCAACTGATCCACTGCTCAGGCTAGAGGAGGTTGCAATGTTAGTGGCGGCTTTATCAACGCGGCCTGTTGAGGCAATGCCGCTCCACTCCGAAGCAAGACCGGCAAAAATTGTTGCCGTTCCAGTCAGCGTAACGATAACTTTATCCCCTGGTTGTAAAGCAGTTGCCATATAACCCGATGCCACCGCAGTATTTTCAAAAAATGAGATCTGACTTTTGTTTGCATCAACCGTATAAGTGTTGCCCCGGCTGTCCGTCACCGATTTCACGGTCACACCGTCGTTACCAGAGTTACCCACCGTCATAACAATTGTGTTACCTTGGGCCACACCAGCCGCAGGTACCGTTATGGTGGCCGAGGAGATCGCGGCAGCATTGGCGTAGTTGATTGAACCGACTTCTTTGACCAAGCTAATGGTGGCGGTAGCATGGGCTTGCAGAAACGTCAGGGTCGAGAATCCGCCCAAAGCCACAGCACTTACCACATAGAGCGAACCAAGCAGCCACCTCCTAACTTTCGAACTGGCCGTCATGGCCTTGGCCTTACGTTCGGTTGCAGTCGGTTTGTGGTGCATACTTTCTCCTAGTTTGCCGTGTTAATGTCTTATCATTAGTTATAAGCCAAACTTGCTTGAAGTACAACTTTTATTACTAAAAACATTATATAACTAAAATGACGGAAGGCAGTTATCCCTTCACCCATTCCGCACATTACAGCCGGGCTCTTACAGAGCTCCCAAGTTGCACTCCGCCTGATGCTGCATGGCGCGCGGGGGATAATTACCTGACGGAATCATTGACACACAGCCTAAAAGCTGGTACATTAACAGAGATAAAACTTATTTTGGAGACAACATGGCCAAACCCTGCATCGGTATTGTGTACGGCTACCAACATAGCCGCTGGATCGGCCATAAAACGGGCGAACTGTTCGCGCTCTTGAAGGCGCAGTTTGAAGCGCGCGGGATTGACGTGCAAAAAGTTGGCGTGATGGATCTGAAAGTCGAGGTGATCGGCGGCCAGCTGACCATCACTGACCTGCACAGTGGCCGTGACATGGCTGAGCTTGGCGGCCTCTATTTTGCCAACTGGCGTATCGGCCCGGAATTTGCCATGGGCCTGGCGCAGCTCATGCTGCGCGCCGGCAAGCCGATTGTTTCCGAGGAGGTCGCCCGGGTGATGCCAATGGGCAAACTGGGTGAGGCGATTTTGCTGAGCGACAAAAACCTGCCCGTTATTGATTCGGTGTTTATGCGCAATAAATATTGGCTGAAGCTGCTTGCGAAGGGCCAGCCATTGCCATTTGCATTTCCGTTTATTTTAAAATCTGCGCACGGCACAATGGGTATGCACAACCACTTGGTAAAGGACGCTAGCCAGCTGACCGACATTCTTAGTGAAGATCTAAAGCGCCTGTTTGTGGCCCAGCCATTTATTCCAAACGATGGCGACTGGCGTATTATCGTGATCGGCGGCAAGGTTCGCTTTGCCATGATCCGGCGGCGGGCAGCAGATGCGACAACGCATGTTAACAACACTAGCCAGGGCGGCACTGGTACGCTGGTTGATTTAAAAGATTTTCCGCCAGCCCTCAACGATTTGGCGCTTAAAGCCGCGGCTGCCGTTGGCCGCAGCTCGTTCGCCGGCGTTGATATCGTCGAGCATAAGGATAACGGCAAACTGTTTGTGCTTGAAATTAACAAAACGCCGCAAATGGAAACTGGCGCCAATACATACGAAAAAGTCACCGCGCTGGTTGATTACTTTGCCGAAACTTTTGAGGGATAACATGCCGGAAGCGCCAACCAAGCCAGCACTAAAATCACCGGTAGTTGTTTTTGTATTCGCCACCCGCCGCCGGGCCAGCACCCGCTTTAACGGCTTTGCGTTGCGACTGCAGCGAGCTGGGCATCTGCAGGGCATGGTCACGCGCACGGTGGCGCTCGATGAGCTGACCTTTATGATTATCCCCGGCCAAAAAGCCCGCATTTTCGATAAAAAAGGCCAGGCTGTGTTTGATGATGCCGCACTGGTGTATTTTAAATCCCGCAATGCTCTGCCCGATTTAGCTTCAGCCGTAGCTAATTATGTGG
>DATLVY010000008.1:0-4046 GCA_035576845.1 Candidatus Acidiferrum sp.
ACATTTTGACTGAGGCAACCTATGGTGCTTCCGCGCATGCCGATCGCCAGACGGTAGAAACGGAGTTTTTGGATAAGATCATCGACGTCTTGGCCAAAGGCGGCAGCGTTTTGATTCCTTCGTTTGCCGTTGGCCGTGCCCAAGAGGTTTTGGCGATACTGGCGACTCGGCCAGAGTTCGCACAAGGCAAGTATCCGGTGTTTATTGACGGTATGATCGCCAAGATGAATGCCATATATGACGCCTATAGTCAAAGTGGTCAGGACCACTCCCTTAATCCCGATTTGCCGTCCGGCTTGCTGGGAAAGGATTCATTCTGGCGTTCAGTAAAAAACCGGGGTGCCTTGCTCAAAGCCTCTCAGCCCAAGGTTATACTGTCGACATCTGGGATGCTGGAAGGTCCGGCGCTGGATTACCTTAAGGCGATGATCAACAACGACGCCAATATGGTGGTTATTGTCGGTTATCAGCCCGAAGGTCGTCTGGGCCGGCAACTGCTCGCTGGCGACGAGGAGGTCGAGATATCCGGGAAAAACCGCCTAGTGAAAATTCAAGTTTACCAAGCCGCTTTCTCGGCACATGCCGACAGGGTCCAGCTTGTTGAACAAATTGCTGCCAGCGGCAGCGAGCTGCGCGCGGTTTATGGTATCCATGGGGAAGGCCATGCCATCAGGAAACTGATGAAAGCCGTTCAGGAGCGGTTGCCGCATGTTACCGCCGAACCACTCCAGGCTGGCAAAACTTACTCCCTGTAAGCGATACTTGTAAAGCGTCCTCTTGTTAAATCCCGAACTTGCCATTAGTGGCGGGTTCGGGATTTTTATATCCTGAATTTAACTATAGAAGAGATCTTGTCGCTAGGTACAACTTCTCGCGCTTTTTACTGCCTCTGCACCTAAATCTCTAATAATTAGATTTTGGGACTCAGTATATAGGCAACTATCCCTTCACCCCATGCAGCATCAGGCGAAGTGCAGCCCGAGCTCTGTAAGAGCCCGGCGTGTAACGTGCGGAATGGGGTGAAGGAATAATTGCCTATATAACCTTGACTAACTTTATGCAGCATTGTTATATAGAAAAGCGTCTGCTCTATCTTGGGGCGGACTAGTATATTGAGTGAAAGGTTTACACTAGTGGAAATTACGGAAGCCTTACAGCCACAGCCGGGCCCGCTTGACCAGCCGATGGTCTATCCAAATCTTCAAAAGGGTATGGGCGAGCTAATCGACCGTTTGCGTGCCGACCTTGTTGAACAAACTGTCGCAAAAACAGTACTTCGCCAGCGAATGGCGGCGGCATTTGTTCAGCAAACCTGCAGCGAACTTCAGCTGTTAGCGACGACTAACCTGCTTGTGCAAATCCGGGGTTACGGGGGAGACGATCTGGATATCGAGCGCGCTAACACCCAAGGGGACTTCATTCAGATTTCAAACGAGCTCTACGGTGATCCGGAAGAAATCGAGCCGGACTGGCTTGCCGCACACATGATAGCTGAGTTCAATGGCCCCAACTATCTGGGCAATGTCCAGGTTGACCAACAGGCACTTGAGCGTATCCTCAGGGCGTACGCTATTGAGCCTGATAAGTCTGGAGGCGACCCGAGGTGGTGGTGCATGCGCGAAGTTGAGCCCAGCACGTTGGTCACTGTTAAGGATTACCTCGACCGGATGTATGGTGCAGTGCTCGCAGTATTTGCGATCGCGCCGGGCCCGCTAACGTTGGTTCAACTGGATGATTTGCTCTCTGCTGCTCATCGACAGTTACGTCTGACAGACCGGCGCTGGACGGACCCCAATTTGAGCCTTCTTGATCAGGCTCTCGTAGGGTTGGCTCCTGGCCAGGATAGGCACCTGCTGGCGTCTCTCGGCGCGGATAAGATTCGGATCTTGTACATCCGGGCGGTTCTTCAGATTCTGCGACTTATGAACGCTCAGAAATACAATGACCCCTGGCTAGAGCGTGGGCTGCCTGGTTCCCACAACGCCGGTCGTGGCTTGGACATTCTGGTTGAGTGTGCGCTCACTGGTTATGTGCCGGATTATGCCATTGATCTTTGCATCGATAGCGCCTGGTTGCTAGGTATGCTCGGCCCGCAAAGCGTCCGGCCTCAGAGAAGGAGTCAAATCTTTCAGGTGATGCTGGATAAGTTGTTGGTCAGAGCGCAGTCCAGGGGGGAGATGCTCGATCCAGCCGTTCAGCACGTGGTGGCACTTGAGCATACCAACACTCTTTTTATGGGCACAGAAGGAGATGGCGACGGTGTTTTTACGCGAGGCTCAGCCTATCTTGGCAGTTTCGTCGCTACTGCAATTTTTTTACGTGGGGATTTAGAGGATGGCAGGTCTATCGACGAGATTATGGACTATCTCCTGACTGGCCTGTTCGAGCCCCTGTACCCCCTACATTGTGACTATGTCGATCAAGTACGCACCGGGGGCGCCTCGGCGGATTAGTGTCGTAAATCTTGTTCAAACGGGAGGCGTGCTGTCAAGCTCGCCTCCTTTTAGTGCCAAAACTTTTTGCCTTTATCCGATTTGAACTGTTCAAGTAATTCTTTTTGCTGAGCGGTGAGTTTGGTGGGTGTGTCAACCTGAATGGTGACAATATGCGGGCCGCGGCTGGAGCTGCGCAGGTGGGGGACGCCATGTCCAGACAGTTTGAAATCGGTGCCGCTTTGGGTGCCGGCGGGGATTTTCATGGTCAGGGGGCCGTCGATGGTTTCAATTTCTAGCTCGATGCCGAGTGCCGCGTCAACCATGCCGATGTGCTCGGTCGAGAGGATAATTTCGCCCTCGCGCGTGAATTTTTTGTGCGGGCGCACCCGCAGATTAACATAAAGGTCGCCATTTTCGCCCTGGGCGACGGCTTCGCCCCGGCCCGACACGCGCATCGTGGCGCCGTCGTCCACGCCGGCCGGGATTTTGAGCTCAATTTTTTGTGCCTGGCGCTCCACACCTTTGCCATGGCACACGCTGCAGGCTTTTTCGGGTACTCGGCCTTTGCCAAGGCAGGTCGGGCAGACTACGGTTTGCTGAATTTGGCCGAATAAACTGTTGACCACTTGGGTTACCTGGCCATTACCTTTGCAGGTGCCGCAGGTTTTGAGGCTATGCCCCGGTTCGGCGCCACTGCCTTTGCAATGCGAGCAGCTGGCGTTGAGGTGTAGGCTAATTTCTTTAGTTGCGCCAAACACCGCTTCCTCGAAGGTCAGCGTCAGTTCGGCCTGCACATCTTGCCCACGGCTTGGGGCTCGCCGTCCGCCTGCCTGGCCGCCGCCAAAAAAGCTGCCAAAAATATCGCCCAGGTCGATATCGCCAAAATCGAACTGCACCCGCTGGCCGTTTTGGTCGCCAAAACCGCTGCCAAACGGATTACCGCCCGCCGGCCCACCGCTCGCACCGCCCACGCCGGCGTGGCCAAACTGGTCATAGCGCTGGCGCTTGCTGGTATCTTTTAGCACCTCGTACGCTTCGTTGATCTCTTTAAATTTAGTCTCATCACCACCAGCCTTATCGGGGTGGTATTGCACGGCTAGCTTGCGGAACGCCTTTTTTATCTCATCGGCAGAGGCGTTTTTTTGCAGACCTAACACTTCATAATAATCACGTTTGGACATTGCCTTTATTGTACTGGTTTGGCACTCATCAATCAAGAGTGCTAGGTTGGGCAATCTCCCACGAGTGTGTGCTCGCAGGAGATTGCGATGGCTACTGAATTTGCAAGGCAAGGCGCTCGGTCAGGCAAGCCTGCAGAGCTGCCCGAACAGCCTCGGGGGACCCGGTAGCTCGTACAGTGGCAATGGTGCCGGTGTGCCTTCTTTCGCTGGCGAGCACGCCCGGCAAGTCTTGTGGCCCAGGCTTGTGTTTTGTAACCTGGATGCTTCCCTGGGGCGGTGCCATAACGGCATAGGCTTTGGAAAGTTCCGGCTCAAGGCGTAAACGCAGCTCGCCGACGCTAGATTGGGGCAGGGTCGGTTCGTTGGGGATGTACGTGAGATCGGCCATAGCCAAAAAGGCTGCCTCCCACACATCCCAGCCGCTGACCGC
>DATLVY010000009.1:0-13217 GCA_035576845.1 Candidatus Acidiferrum sp.
GGCTTTAACCCAGGACAGGATACACAGCTAGGCACTAGGTGGTTGGCTAGAACAACCTATCCGCCGTAAGCGCCGTTCCCGTAGCCCGGCTTGGCTGACGTTGCGCCTGCCTGGAGGTTACTTGGGCGGCTCGGCGATGAAACCAGCTTTAAGACCGTCCCTAGCCCAAATAACATGGCGGTGCCATAGCCAACATGCCGCAAAAACTCCTTGCGATCCATCTTGCGGCTGAGTAGTTCGTTAATCCTCTCTGTCATTTTTTTATCCTTTTTTTATTTTTTGGTGTTTCTGTATAAAGCTTATGCCGTGGAATGTGTGACGTCAAGTACCTAGTTTTGGCAATTATCCCTTCGCACCATGCAGCATCAGGCGGAGTGCAGCCCGAGGCTCTGTAAGAGCCCCGGCGTGTAACGTGCGGAATGGGGTGAAGGGATAATTACCCCAAGTTTTAGCTTTTCCGGTCACATCGTTTGCGGACTTCGACTGGTAATAAACATTCCGTCGATTAACCTGGCCGGCCTGGGTCGCACAAATGCCGCCTGCGAGGGCAAGGGGTTAGGCCTTGGCCCTGAGTTTAGCGGCCGGGCGTGTTTGGCCGGCATGATATCCATAACTGGGCGGCAAGTGGCGGCAACTGCCGGCTTGGCAATCGGTAAAGACGGCGCTCGGCGAATAGCCTGCGGCACCTGGGCTTGCGCCGCAACTTTAGGTGCTGCTACAACGAACGTCTCTCTTGCCAGCTTGCGCTCTGGTACCATGCTCACAATAGCTCGCCGGCGATTTTGTAGTAACACAGCCAGCACACCAAGTTGGTAACTGCCAAAGATTGGCAGCACCACCAGCGCTTGGTTTTTTAAATCGGGCGGCGCCAAAAAACCACCCATAATGACCGAGCCAAGCAATATGTACTGCTCGGACTTTAGTAATTTAATCGGCTTAATCGGGCCACGCAGGGTATTAATAAATAGCAGCACCACCGGCAGCTGGAACAATGCCGCCATGCCCAGCGAGTGCATCATCATAAAATCCAAGTAAGCCGTCGCCGTCAGGTCAGCGCTTACATACTGTCCCGCAAAATTAGTCAAAAAATGCAGGGCCGAGGGTATAACCACATAGTAGCCAAACAACACACCAGCTACCGCCAAGCTGGCCGAAAAAACAATCACAAAAGCCGCAAATCGGCGGTTTCGCTGACGCTTAATGAGGGGCGAGATATAGCGATACACCTGATACACCGCCACCGGTATCGCCACCACCACGCCGACGTACAGGGATATTTTGATAATAAAATCAAACCCGCCGGTTGGATTCATGTATACCAGCTTTTTGCCGCGAAGCGGTGCCAGCAAAAACGATGCGATGCGATCCTGAAAAATCCAACCCACCGTACCGCCCGCGACTAGCGCTAGTGCCACCCAAAACAAACGTGCTCGTAACTCAAGCAGATGCTCTAAAAAAGTTTGTTGGACTTCAAACTGATCGCGTGCTTTACTCGGCTTTGTTGCTCTGCTGGTCCCCACCATTTGTGCTCACCTCGGCTGGGTCACTCATACCTTTGCGTAATTCACGAGCTGATGTGCCAATACTACGAGCCAGCTCTGGCAATCGCTTGCCGCCAACAATGAGCAACAAAATCGCCAATATAATCAGCAGTTCCGGTGCGCCAAAATCCAATAACGCTACGTTACTTAATACCATTTAACTCCCTCCTCTAATACCTACACCAATCATATACTGCCCCAAGGATTAGCACAAGGGTTATCTAACTAACCGGCGTAAATCGTGAACACTTAAATAACTGGGCAGTCTTCTGTGATATCAAGGCATAAAAATTGACTATTCTCCAGTGTTGCATTACATTGTTCCTATGCCACGGAAGTTCCGTGGCAGTATTCTCAGATTTTTTTGGGAGACTTTAAAAGTATGGGTGAAGAAATGGAACCCCAGGCCAAATTGAGCGGTACTGACCTTATGGAAGCAAGCCCTCAGCTGGACCCCAACGGGCACGCAACCGCTGTAATGCCAATCATCTGGCGCCCCAAGCAGGCACTAATCGAGCAAATTAAGGCTGCGGGGTTTAAGCGAACGGCTTTACTTATTGTCGTACGCACTCCGCGTCCGATTAGCTGGGACGAGTACGAAACAACGGATTATAACGAGACCAGGCGTTGGTTAGTCCCAATTAATCGCTTAGCGGAGTACGTCAGCTTTAGCCGGCCAGGCGTCAACGAAGTGTGTATTGTCGCGTTGAATATCCGAGATGACGACGATCTGGAAAGGGCTCACCGGCTGATTAAATGGGATGACGAAGTGCTCAGACAAAATGGTGAACTGCGAAGCATTACAAGCCTTCCGCATATCGATATCGGTAAAGTGCTTGAAGTCACCGTAGACCCAGGAATGTTTGCGCCTCCACCGCCTGCCGCACTCAATTGGCTCGTAAAACAATTTTACGAAACAAAACCCGACGACCAATGTCATTTCCGCCAGCGCCTGCTCTTGAGTTTTTTCATCTGGTCGCCGCTGGCCCTCACGATCGGCATGGCTTGTCGGCTGATAATTGCACTTGCTTCGCTAATTTTGGGCCTTCGTGATGTCGAATGGCTGGCGGGTCTTAACCCGTTCAATATGGCTACCATACCATGGCCCCAATATGGCAAATACTCCGTCTACATTCACAACAGGCACGGTAGCCTGTACGACTTTTGGCTAATCGGTCTGCTTGCCAATCCGATCGTCCTTGTTTTTGGGACATTGGTCGTGCGCGCTCACTTCAAGTTACCTTGGCTGAATACGCTCGTCACTGTAGCTGGCAGTGTCGCGGCTTGGGCTTTGCTGATCATAGTTGTTTTCGGGGTTTTCCGCTTTATATACCGACCGCCCTCTGACGAAAGGCTAGAGGCGCGGCGCGCGCGGGAGCAGCAGGCAGCGGAGCAGGCAGAAAAAATCCGGCTCGCACAGCTTGATGAGCTAGTTTGCCGTGACCGTCCGCTAACCCTGGAAGCTCTACCGCCAAAATACAAAACTGTTAGCCTACGATTTAACCAGCTTAAGGCAAGGGTATGCCGACCGTTCGCTCACTAAAGCCATCCGCATCATTGGCGGGAAGTTGTTGTTTACATAGTGTACAACAGCTTCCCGCCTTTTTGGTTTTTAACCTATCTTTTCTAGTGGCGCAAATTCGATATTAAGGCGTTTCAGGCCGCGGCCGGCAAAACTGACCGCAACCGTACTGCCATCGATATCCATAATTTGACCCTGCCCAAAAACCTTGTGACGCACCAGATCGCCAACCGCCAGATCAAGATCTTCTTGCACATAGCGCGGGCCGTCGGGGATATTGGCAGGTTTGAAGCCGTCGAACGGCCTCGGGCTGGAGGTTTGCCAGCCATCCGTTGCCTCGCCAAAAGTCTCGCCAGCAAACATGCGCTCCTTAGCCGCACCGTCGATATCCGCCAAAAAGCGCGACGGCGGGTTATACTGCACCGTGCCGTACAGCAAGCGGTGGGCGGCGTGCGTCAAATACAGCTCCTCGCGGGCACGAGTCATGCCCACGTAACAGAGGCGCCGCTCTTCTTCCAGCTCGCTTGGTTCGTAAAAGGCGCGCGAGCTTGGGAACAAACTCTCCTCGCAGCCCACCATAAACACCACCGGGAATTCCAAACCCTTGGCAGCATGCAGAGTCATCAGCGTCACCGCGTCGCTGTTATCATTAACTGCATCGTGGTCGGACACCAGCGCCACTTCCTCTAAAAAGCCACTGAGCCCTAAAGCCCGGTACTCCTGCGCCACACTCACCAGTTCCTTTACGTTCTGCAGCCGCTCCTCGGCCAGCAAACTGCCATCATCCAAAAAGCTGTCGTAACCCGTGCGTTTAATCACAATATTGATCAGTTCCGGCAAGTCAACCTTTTGCAGCTGATCAGCAAGGTCGGCCAACAAAGTACCCAGACCAGTCAGCGCTTGCCGAGCTTTGGGCGTTAGTCCCTCAATCTTATCCGCCTGCCGCAAAGCCTCGACAATTGTTAATCGTTTCGGGTCGCTTCCTTCGTCCGATGTGGAAGGGTAAGCATTCCGTTGAGAGATAAGTTGGATCAGCGCCACAGGCTGAGGCATCGCCTCACCCATAAAGCGCCCTGGAACAGCGGATGAAGGAAAAAGACCCTGGGCACCAGTTTGCCAGTCCAAAAACTTCTGCACCGACACATCACCCAGTCCCCGGGCCGGCACATTCACCACCCTGAGAAAACTCGCCCGATCAGCCGGCTGATACAGCAACCGCAAATAGGCAATCACATCCTTAATCTCCTTACGGTCGTAAAAACGTGTCCCGCCCACAATTTTATACGGCACGCCGTAACGGATCATCATCTCCTCGATCGCCCGCGACTGCGCGTTCGTGCGATATAGCACCGCAAAGTCACTAAACCGCCGCGCCCGCAGGCCAACCGCGTTTTTAACCCGCATCACCACAAACTCACCCTCGTGCTGCTCGGACTGAACCCCACACACCTGCACCGGCGCGCCCGCCCCCGCGTCCGTCCACAGTTTTTTGTCAGAGCGTTGCTGGTTTTTACTAATCACCCGGTGCGCCGCATCCAAAATGTTTTTGGTACTGCGGTAGTTTTGTTCCAGCAACACCACCAGCGCATCCGGATAATCCCGCTCAAAATTCAAAATATTTTTAAAATCCGCGCCGCGCCAGCTGTAGATGCTCTGCCAGTCGTCGCCGACCACGCACAAATTGTGCTGCTCGTTGACCAACATTTTAACCAGGTTGTACTGCGCGGCGTTGGTGTCCTGATACTCGTCAATCAAAATATGGCTGAAATGTTTTTGCCATTTGGCGCGGATTGGGGCTTGAGTTTTCAGCAGCCGAACGGTTTCGCTGATTAAATCATCAAAGTCCAGTGCCGCTGCCTCTTTGCGCAGCCGCTCGTAACGCGCATACACCTCGGCCGCCACTTTTTGTTGCGGCAGCGAGGCAGTCTGGGCGTACTCTTCCGGCATGACCATTTCGTTTTTGGCGCCGCTAATCATATAGCCAATCGAGCTTGGGCTGTACTGTTTTTCGGAAATACCCAGCTCGCGCATAGCCTGTTTCACCACGCCTTGCCGGTCAGACTCATCAAAAATCACATAATTTTTTGGCACGCCAATAGCCTCGCCATCAAAACGCAGCAGCCGCACACAAATGCCGTGGAAGGTGCCCATAAACGGCATAAAGCTGCGGTCGTCGGCCGAGGTGCCCAGCAACTTGCCCAGCCGTTCGCGCATTTCTTTGGCCGCCTTATTGGTGAAGGTTACCGCCAAAATGTTTTGCGGCCGCACACCCTTATTGGCAATTAAATAGGCGATGCGATGGGTCAGCGTTTTGGTTTTGCCCGACCCCGCGCCAGCCAAAATGAGCACGGGGCCGTCGGTGGTTTCAGCCGCCTGGCGCTGCTGGGGATTAAGGCCAGTTAATAAATCTTGCACTAAATTATTGTAGCAGGTTGGCCGGCAAAAAACCGGAGCACAAATTAGGGCAACTATCCCCTTACCTCATGGAGGATTAGGCGAAATGCAGCCCGAGTCTCTATTTAGAGACCCGGCGCGTAATGTGCTCCATGAGGTAAGGGGATAGTTGCCCAAATCAGCCATTTGACACGACACCCAACATGCGGTACATTGCAAGTTGAACTGGCGATCTCGTAGGCCAGTTTGTCGTTTGTTGTTTTAGCCAAACGTGAAAAGAGGTGCGCCCATGGCAGTTTCGCAAGTGCAACACGCCCTTACAGGCAAACAGTTTTTGGCAGGCTTGCCAGCAATCCCTTCGTTAGAAATGTTTTTAGGTTTTGACTTTGAACCTGATGAGGCAAGGTTTTTGCGTATCCTCGGCGAGCTTGATACTGCGCGCCGAAAACCATACGCCATGAACAGGTTGTTTAAGGACCCTCACTTGGCCTGCCGGTTTACGCCCACAGCCAAAGCCTCGAAAATGCCGACTGGCAACGGTTGGACGGTTGTATGTTCTGATCAACCACTGCGCGGTGTAGGGATTATCATTGCCTTCAGCCCCTCGAAGGTTCAGTGGAACTGTTTTCGGTACGAAAGCGACCAGGCTCAATTTGCCCCGAGGCAACGGCTTAAGGAGTACGCCGCCGCAAAAGCCGAAGCGGTCAAGCGCCGTCGACACTACCTTTTCCCGAGACTCCACAACAGACCCAAATACGAGCTGCCTGTCCAGACAAAATACAAGGGACTCTACGTATTCAACGGCTGGGTGCACAATGCCGAAGGTTACGGCATGTACCCAATCCGCATCGATTCCGACGCGCTGGGCCCATTGCATCCATCAATGCATGCTCACGCCAGCTGGTGGACCGAAAAGACCACCATACAGCAGTTGTTTTAACCATAAGTGTGCGGCCACTCGGCTGCACACTTTTACACCACTAACCATTTTTGTTAACCTCGCTTGCACCATTGACAAATGTCTGCCATTCCTGTACTTTCATATAGTCGTGACGACTTGTTGCGGCGAAAGTGTGTTATTCGCACGTTCATTGAGAAAGAAGCTCTATGAGAAAAAAGCCTATTACGTCCGGCGCTGATCTTTTAGCACGATTACCCAAGTTGCCAGAACCAACAAAACTATACGCATCTTTTGTACAAGTTCCAGAGTTTCAAAAGCAGCTGGGACAGCTGCAAATGGGTCAGGCAATACCCTACGATATGGCTCAGGAACTCAGCAACACCCTGCTCTGCGTCCATTTTTCTCCTACTGCAGCCGCGCAGCTCGTTCCAACCGCTACTGGTTGGCAGGCAATTTGCGTGGAGGGCGTGGATGAGTATGCGCGCGTCATCGCGGCCATCTCACCGCAGGGTGAACGGTGGGTGTTATGCGCCTGGCCGAGCGAGGCTTACGTTGCCGAGAAAGTTTTACGCGCTTTCTGGGAACAAAGGGCCAAAGCTATCAGGGCGCGGCAGCGCATTCTGTTCCCAAGGGATAGAACGGGGCGACCAACCTTCGGGCCGCCAATTCCCCTCAAAGCGGAGTTCGAAGGCGCCTACTTGCTTCGAGGGCGCATTTACAACGCCAGTGGTGCTTGCATGTATACGCTGCGGCCCGACTCTGACGAAATTGGTGCCTGCGGTTGGACAAAAGCCGTTCAATACCCAAAGAAATGGCCTTGGACAACCATAAAGCTGAGCGACCTCTTCGATTAGTTTGTAAAACGTGTCAGCATATCGGCTGGCACGTTTTTAATGACTCAAAAGAAGCCGAGTATACACAAAATATCCTGCGACAGCGAGCGCAGCAATCCTACTCTTAGGAAATAAATTCCTGAAAGTAGGATGTGCGCGAGATGTGTGTTTCGTAATAAACCACTTGTTCAACCTTCACAGTTCAAGTACTTTGTAAGAATACAATGCCGGCACCCAGGCAACGAACGAACCCTTGCAGTATAAAACCGCCAGGGTTCAGGATTGATTATTGGGGAAGCGCTGAGCGCTTCAGGAAGTATCGCCCATGGTGATTCGGGCCGACCGCGCCTTCGGGCAATTCGGCAAGCACCAGCCCTTCGAACCAGGCTCTCTCGCCGCCTGTTAAGGCGACCTGCCACGCATCTCCCCAGGATCGCATAGCCACCAAGTCTGGCCTCGGCTTAATAGCCGGCTTTTTCAGAAGACGGCCAAATTTGAGCCAGTAAACCTGCTCGACACAGGTGTCCCGCTTATCAGACTCCTGGAAGTACTCCTCCACCACCGCCACACCCTCCCAGGTGCTTGGCTCTGCGTCCGCGGGCAGTAACTGCTCGAGGCTGCGATGCCACAGCACAAACGGGTGAGAAGCGAGAGCAGCGACCCAATCTTGGGCGCCTTGCTCATTGAGCCAGAAGCCACCAACCGGATAGCTACTGCTACTGACTCCCACCCCGCCGCCGGCCCAGTTGCCTTTGGTGTAAGTCGAGGTGTCGTGCTTCTCGATCAGCCAGGCACGATGACCGTCGTATACCAGGTTAGTAGGCACAAACTTGTCGTGCTCCAATCCGGTCGCACCATACCGGGCAGGAACAAGCTCGGCAGGTGGGTCCAAGATGTCAAGCAGGTCACTGACATCGGCTAATTGGGCCAAGTCAGCGCCCTTCAGGGCAAAGATCTGCTCGCCCTGGGCGTTGACGATAATATGGTTTTCTTCTGAAGCCGTAACCCCAAAGGGGCTCTGAGTAAAACGCATTGTAAACCTCCCCCTCTTAGCGAGGGTAAATCGATCAACTCCGAGTATCTCTCGGACGTTATATAGATTGTAGCATACTTAGATCACTTTGTCAATTAAAATGTCGGACTGCCTGAAAGCTTAAGGTATGCAAGATAGCCCCCAACAGCGATCAGTAAAATAATGACAATTGTCAAAATCGCGCGCAACCAATACTTGCCCTTGTGCGCCGGTTTATTGGTCGCCTCTAAAAGCGGCGTGTGGTATTCTTTGGTGTCAAAGACGGGGCGCACCGTGGCATCTGTCTTTTTGTCGGCAGTTTTATACTGCGCGGGGATCGACATCATGGGGCTTTCGTTTATTTTGGCCGACGGCTCGGGCGCTTTAGATGGTTTAGTGGGTTTTTCGGTTGATTCGTAGCCGGGCAAATCGAGTTCTGGTTCGTCAGCTGAACCCACGGTTTGCAAGGCGCCTTCTTTGCTGACAGTCGCCTCCGGAATCGTAGTAGCAAAAGCACCGAGCGGGCGTTTTTCGACTTTCGCACCCGGGATAAAAGGCGAGGCCGAATCTTCTTTTTCGGCTGACGATTCTTGCTGGGCTTGGCGCCTTGTTTCAAAATCGATCGGGTCCGGCCAGGCTGACTCGTGGTCGGTAGGCTCGGGCATTGGCTCTTTGGCTGGCTCCCCGGGCACAACTGGCGGTTCGACTATCGGCGCAGCAACAGGAGTGGTTACCTGTACGGGCAACGGTGCTTCTTCAGGTTCGGCCGGAGCTTTATGAGGAGCTGGCGCAGCCACAGGCGGCCTGGCCTCAGCCGGTTTTTTTAGGCTAATTGGCCGGATATCCGGCGCAATCCGCGATGGCACCCGCGAAGGTGGCTGGGTATTTTTTGGCGCCATAATATCGACAATGGTTTTGACCACACCAGTGGGACGAGCCGGCAAGCGGCCACCGCGCTGGGCAGGTATCACTCGGGCCGGCACCGCCACGGGTTTTAAAGCGACGGGTGCCGGTTTTGGCGCGGGCGCGGCTGCAGTGGTAACTTTTGCCGGTGCCGGTTCGGCCGGCTTTTGGTTTTTACCGTCCATCAGGGAATTGACTGCTTTGTCGAGCTCATTAAAATCTATATCGTTCACACCCGGGCCATGTCCTTTCTATAGCTTGGATTCGGCTACTAATTCATGGGTTGTTTGTACTATTCTAGCAAAGTCGGTGGCACTGAGGCTATCGCCGCCAATCAGCAAACCATCGATGCCTTCGGCGACCATAAAGCTGCCGGCGTCGTTGCCATTGACGCTGCCGCCGTACAGCACCCGTACCGACTCGGCGGCTTTGGCACCAAATAAGGCTTTGACTTGTTTGCGGATAACACGGATAGCCACCACGGCATCTTCGACACTGGCGGCGGTGCCGGTGCCGATAGCCCAGACTGGCTCGTAGGCGATCACCAGGTTATCGACTTCGTCGGCAGACATTTCTGACAAACCGGCGCTGACCTGGCCATGCAATGTCGGGACCGTTTCGCCGTTAACCCGCTCCTCGTGCGTCTCGCCAACGCACAAAATCGGCTGCAGGTTATTGCGCAGAGCGGCCTGGACTTTGAGCGCTATCTGCTTGTCGGTCTCCAGCTGGTAGCGGCGGCGCTCGGAGTGGCCAACCAGCACGTAATCAGCCAGATTGCGCAGCATCATAGCCGAAACCTCGCCGGTAAAAGCGCCTTGGTCTTGCTGGTAACAATTCTGGGCGCCCAGCTTGAACTTGCGCCGGTTAACCTGCAGGCTAAGCGGTTGCAGGGCTACAAAAGCCGGGCATAATACCACTTCGACATCGCGGTGCGCTTCGATCGCTTGCTCGAGTTTGTTTAAAAGCAAGCTGGCCTGCCCAACCGTCAGGTTCATTTTCCAATTGCCGACAATCAGTTTTTTAGCCATTTACTTTAGATTAGCATAAGCAGTGGCGATGACAAAATGACAAAAGGAACGGCGCAGAGGGGGCTCTGCGCCAGGACGTTGTTTTACGAAAGAACGGGTTGAGCGCCAAGCTGCGCCAACAACTCTTCAGCGGTCGGCATCCGTGTCAGCATCAGGTACGCCGCCTGGCGGCAGGTTTGGACGAAAATCTGCACACGTCCGTCGGGCAGATTCGTTTTAACCGCCGCAACGCCGCAAGACGCAATGGCGTAGAAGTCCAGCAGTTGCTGGCTTATCCATGCCTCTAGCCATTGCTGATCCGCCTCCAGCATCACATCGTATACATGCTGGACGGTCTGGCCGTCGAGATACCACGGAAGTGGTCCCCCTAACGACACCGAGGCCAAAGACGCAATGTTTGCGGCAGCCTCCTGCTCATTAATCAACCCGAGCATAGCGAGGACCGCATACAGTTGCTGAAAGTAGCGCGTATCCATGATCAGCTTCCTTTCGTCAAACATACACGAGCCGTTCATTTCGGCTCTACATACCGTTAATATACTATTTTTTAAAGAGTATGTCAATACTATAGGCAGATGCCTATAGTATCATGGGTCGAGCAAAAAACACTCGAGCCTCCAAAGGGTGGTGATTGTACAACGGTGGCTTAGGGCATTTTGTCGAAAGTCTGAAAGCGCTGTTGACAGAATCATTTGAGACATCCGACCAAATGCGCACCGCCTTTCCAGTTTTGCATTTTGCAGCTCGTCTACAAATGTTGCTGCCTGCTGCCAAAGAAAATTAAATGTAGTCACAAATGCCGAGAGATTAAAAAACTCTCGGCATTTATCATTAAAACAATGGGCTTGTTTTTATTTGCCCATCAACGCCTCGACCCCTGGCAACTTATCGCCCGCCATCAGCTCTAAGCTGGCGCCGCCGCCGGTAGAGATGTGGCCGAAGGGCTGGTTGTGTTCGCGAATCCAAGCCCGCACAAAATCGGCCGTGTCGCCGCCACCGATGATGCTTGTGGTTTCAGGCTGGTTGGCTAAGGCTTGCGCCACGGCCGCGGAGGTTTTGGCGTAGGCCGGTTGTTCGGCCATGCCCAGCGTGCCGTTCCAAATTACCGTGCCGGCGCCTTGCAACAACTGCACGATGTGCGCCGCCGAATCCGGGCCGAGATCCAGAATCATGTCGTCCGCCGCAACATCCTTGGCAGTTACAACATGGGCCTCGGCATTTTCGTCAATGCTTTTAGCCACCACCGCATCGGATGGCAAGCTGATAAACGCATCAACATCGCGTTGGCCGCGCAGCTTAGCCTGGGCCAACTGATAAATCCGCCCGACCTCACCTTCCTGCGATTCTTCGAACAGGCTTTTGCCAATGGGCGAGCCTTTGTACGCCAAAAACGTGTTGGCAATCCCGCCGCCGACAATAATTTCATCGGCGATTTCGACAAATTTTTCGAGCAATTTAATCTTATCGCTGACCTTAGCGCCAGCTAAAATGGCAACCAGCGGGTGTTTGGGCGCTTGCATAGCGCTTGTGATTTCGGTCACTTCCTTTTCGAGCAAAAAGCCGGCCACACTCGGCAAAAACGTGGTGATGGCTACCGTGCTGGCGTGGGCGCGGTGCACTTCGCCAAAGCCGTCCTGTACAAAATAAGTTGCGCCGCTGTCTTTGGCCAGCTGCTCGGCAAAAGCCGGGTCGTTGGCTTCTTCTTCGGCATGAAAACGCAGATTCTCGAGCAGCAGCACCTGGCCGGGTTGCAGCGCAGCAGCCGCATCCTTAACCTTTTGGCCAATACAATCAGACACAAAACCAACCGGCATGTGCAAAAGCTCGCCAAGATGCTCGGCTACCGGCCTGAGGCTTAGATCTGGCACAACCTGGCCGTCCGGCCGCCCTAAATGTGCGCACAGCACAACTGCGCATTGTTGTTCCAGCAGGTACTGCAACGTCGGCAATGACTGCGTCATGCGGTAGTCATCATCAATCCGCCCATCTTCAAGCGGCACGTTATAATCAACCCGTACCAAAACTTTTTGGCCGTTTAATGTTACGTCGCGGATGGTTTTTTTAGTAAACATTGACACAATTAAGTTATTTTTAGTGTAACATCCACAGCAGCTTGCTAAAATATTGACACTCGAGGGCTTACATGTTAGGATTCAAAAAGTCTATCCGGCTTTGGAAGATAGTAATGTAGTGCCTTCGCTAGTCTATAGAAAGACAAGGTCAATATAATGCCGAAGCAAAAAAAGCTCTCACTCATGGCTCTCGTCGGCATCTCTGTGCTCGTCGTGCTTTTTGAGTCAGACCTGCCTGAGTTTATAGTGAGACGAGCCTCTGGAATGGCCTCCCCGACTGCGGTCGCCGCACTCACCATTGTGGTAATGGTACTTTACGCCGCGATGATCCTCGCCATCCCGTTTTGGTTGGTGCTCGCTATCCGGTTCACCAACAACCGCAGCCGCCCTTGGGTGCTGGTTTTCTTAATCGTTACCGCCTTGCCTGCCGCTGTCGTGGCCGAATCCTCGAAGTTTACCCTGGCAGGTATCAACTTCGTCGCGGTATTCGATAGCGCTTGGCTGATTTGCTCTGTCGTGTACGCAATCTTCCTGATCGCAGCAAGGATGCGGCGAAAATAAGGGTCATACCGCATTGAATCAAACGGACGCAGGGATGCGGCCGTTTTTGTTTTATAAAAGATCCAAATCGAGTACAACCGGCGCCGCGGTAGGCACCTAGTATTACTTACTCCAATACTCGAACCCGGATGGTATCGGTACTGCCGGCCATGCCCGGTTGGCGGCCGGAGACAATAACGACCAAGCTGCCAGCATCAAAGAAGTTTTGGTTGCGCAACACTCTGGCAACATGCAGGCCCGACGGCTCGCCATCGGTAACCAGAAAACTTTTATTGGCATACAGCAAGCACAGCTGTTGCGCGACGCGTGGGTCACTGGTCACCGACATAATCGGCATGCCAGGGCGATGGGCGGCGATGCTCAGGGCCGTGGCGCCGGTTTTAGTTTCGCAAATAATAGCTTTCGCGCCGATTTGATGTGCCAGGCTCACCGAGGCGGCGCAAATCGCAT
>DATLVY010000010.1:0-3628 GCA_035576845.1 Candidatus Acidiferrum sp.
CTGGCAAAATCTGGATAGGCTGTTTTCCGATTCGACTCATAATTACTCCTTAATTAATATACCTTACAAATTAGTTCACCACCCAAACGCTCTTTTTGCGCCGCCTGACCTGTCATGATTCCACGACTGGTTGAGACAAGCACAATACCGCGCCCGTTTTTAATGCGGGGCATTTCGTCGGCGCTTGCGTAGACACGCCGTCCAGGTTTACTCAGGCGGCTGATTTCGGTGATTGTTGAGCTAGCATCTAATTCACTCAGCGTGATTTCTAGCTGCGCCTGCGGCTTTGAGGCGATTACCTTAACGGCAACTAGATAGCCTGCCTTTTGTAGCTGTTCGGCGATAGTCTGTTTAAGTTTGCTGTGGGGCAAAGTTATGGTTGTTTTGTTAACCAAGGCCGCATTGCGAATACGGGTTAACATATCTGAAATTGGGTCAGTTGAAAGTAGTGTACTCATAGTTCCTCCTACCAGCTAGCCTTCGTGACGCCCGGCAGGACGCCTTTACTTGCTTTATCACGGAATTCAATGCGACTCAGACCAAAGCGGCGCATGTAGGCACGCGGTCGTCCAGTTTCCATGCAACGGTTTTTCCAGCGAGTTGGGCTAGAGTTGCGCGGCAAAGCCTGCAAACCTTCTGAGTCGCCCATCGCCTTGAGCTGAGCACGCTTGACGGCATACTGCTTAATCATCTCTTGACGCTTTTTATCACGAGCTAATATTGATTTTTTAGCCATTAACGCTTCTCCTCTTTCTTTGCAAATGGCATACCAAAGGCTTCAAGTAAAGCCCTGCTATGCTGAGCATTTTCGGATTTAATCACAAAAACTACCTGCAGGCCGTGTAGCACCTGAGTATCTTCAAAATTCAACTCTGGAAAGACCGATTGCTCAACAATGCCAATGGCATAATTCCCAGCCTTGTCAAAAGCCTTGGCCGAAACACCGTGGAAGTCGCGTACTCGCGGCAGCACGACATTGATCAGGCGGTCCATGAATTCGTACATTTTAGCACCGCGTAAGGTAACGCTAACGCCCACTCGGTTAAAGCCGCGGCGGATTTTGAAGGTCGAGATTGATTTTTTAGCCATCCGGTCAATTGGCTGCTGGCCAGTAATTTTGCGCAGTGTGTTTACCACGATTTCGTGATGACGCTTATCATCCTTCTGTTTACCAATACCGACGTTGACAACGATTTTCTCGATTTTTGGTACCTGGTGCACATTGGCTAAACTCAGATCTTTTTTAAGATCAGTAACAAGTCGCTCGTTATAGAGCTGCTTCAGGCGAGGTAGAGTTGTAGTGGTTTTTGCCATTATTTGATCTCCTTGTTGCCGAGATTGCGGGCAACGCGCGTTTTGGTACCATCTTTTTTCACTTCGTAACCAATGCGTGCAGTTTTGTCTTTATCGGTAATGAGGGCAACTTTGCTGGCGTGCAGCGGGCGATGGATTTCTTTAGTGCCGCCCTGCGGCTTGAGTTGGCTCGGTTTTAGGTGGCGGGTAAATTGCCCGATGCCTTCGATTACTACCATTTGTTTAGTCGGCATAACTTGCAATACTTTGCCTGTTTTGCCTTTGTGGTCGCCGGCAATAATTTTTACCATGTCGTTTTTCTTAATCTTCATCTTATAGCACCTCCGGTGCGAGCGAAATGATCTTCATGTAGCCGCCGTCGCGCAGCTCGCGCGGTACTGGCCCAAAAATACGAGTCGCTTTAGGGCTTTTATCGTCGTTCACCAATACGGCAGCGTTATCGTCGAAACGAATACTCGAGCCATCTTTACGACGGATTAGGTTAGTAGTGCGCACCACGACAGCCTTGACGACGCTCTTCTTTTTGGTGTTTCCCTGTGGATCGGCCTCCTTAACACTGGCGACAATAATGTCACCAACGTAAGCATAGCGCCGCTTGGTGCCGCCGAGCACACGAATACAAAGTAGCTCCTTGGCGCCACTGTTATCGGCAACTTTTAGTCGGGTTTCTTGTTGGATCATGTTATGCTTTCTCTTCTTCCTTCAGCTCAACGGTCTTTTCGCCAGTCTCGATGATGTGGCTCAATTTCCAGGTTTTGCTTTTACTGTAAGGGCGTGATTCGATAATTTCCACCTTGTCACCCTTGTGTGCGCTATTGGCTTCGTCATGCGCTGCAAATTTCTTGCTAACACTGTAGCGCTTGCCGTACAGCGGATGGGTGACGTGGCGGGCAACAGTTACGACAATGGTCTTATCCTGAATATCCGAAGTCACGGTGCCGATTAATTTGCGTGCCATTATTTGGCCTCCTTTGTGGTTTCAACTTCTTTGTTCGATTGACTTAAGCCCGTAAGAGCAATGGCGATCGAGCGGCGGGTCTTCTTTGTTGCGTAAGTATTCATTAACTCACCTGACTGGCGGGAGCGTTTTTGCTCAACTAGCTCTTTACGCAGTTCGTCAATCTTCTGGCTGAGTTCGGCTGGCGACAACTTCAGGATATCTTTGGCTAATTTGCTCATGTTATGCCTCCTCCCGCTTAATGAACTTGGTCTTTACTGGTAATTTGTTACCAGCCAGACGGAAGGCTTCGCGAGCCGTTTCTTCGCTAACGCCCTTCATTTCAAACATTACAGTGCCGGCTTTCACCTTAGCGACGAAGAATTCAGGGTTACCCTTACCGCTGCCCATTTTAACTTCTAGAGGCTTGCGAGTAACAGGGGTGTGTGGAAAAATACGGATCCAGATTTTACCGCCGCGGGCAATATGCCGAGTCATGGCTTGGCGGGCTGCTTCGATCTGACGCGAGCTAATGCGCTCATTTTCGGCACTCATCATGCCGTAATCGCCAAAGGCAATATACTCACAGGCTGTTGCCACGCCGTCATTGCGGCCTTTGCGAACTTTTCGATATTTAGTTTTCTTTGGTAATAACATAGCGATTCCGCCTAGGCGACCTCCCCTTTATAAATCCACACCTTCACCCCAACCGTGCCAGCGCCCGGGATTTGAGCAACCGCTTGGTGGTAGTCAATATCGGCACGTAGCGTGTGTAGCGGTACCGAGCCCTGAATTTCCTTTTCGCTGCGCGACATCTCAGCACCATTCAAGCGACCGGCAACCTGGATGCGAACGCCCTTAGCGCCAGCCTGCATTGTGTTCTGGGCGGCCATTTTAACTGCGCGACGGAAATTGATACGACGTTCCATCTGGCGAGCAATATTCTCAGCCACCAGTTTGGCGGCGAGCTCTGGGCGGCGAACCTCTTCAATATTCAGACGTACCGGCATACCCATAATCTTTTCGACTTGCTCTTTCAGTTCTTGAGCACCAGAACCGCCGCGGCCGATAAGCACACCGGCTTTGGCAGTATAGACGGTTACCGTAAACAGGTTTGGTGAGCGCTCGATATCGATGTGGTCAACAATGGCACGGTTAATGAATTTGCGTTCGATGAGTTTGCGCACCTGCAGGTCCTTGTGGAGACTGGCAACATAGTCGCGTTTGCTGGCAAACCACTTTGATCGCCAGTCCTTATTTACCTGAAGGCGCATGCTAATTGGGTTGACTTTTTGACCCATTACTTTTGTTCCTTCTTTTCTTGATTAGTTTCAACTGCCTCAGTAGCTGGTTTGGCAACGGTTTTCTTGGGTTTTT
>DATLVY010000011.1:0-10793 GCA_035576845.1 Candidatus Acidiferrum sp.
TCTAGCGGCTTGGCGCTTATTCAAAACCAAATTCAGTATACGAGCTTCGGGCTTGATAAGCGGCAAGGCCCATCTGAGTACTAGGCGTCAGATTCTCGGGCAGCCGGTCGAGCGAAAACCACTGCATATCATCGCATTTGCCTGGTTCCATAATTTTCGGCTCGCCTTGCCATTTTTCAACTTCAAAATAAATATCAAAATACTCTTTGCCGTCTTCGGCAAAATAAGCATGCATTAGGTTAACAAACTTCACATTAACCGGGTCAATGGTGATGCCCATTTCTTCGTGCGCCTCACGGCAAACCGTTGTGGTGAGTGATTCGTTGCCATCGATGTGGCCAGCCGCCAGGTCGTAATCGCCATCATGCCAGCCAGTACCAGAGCGGCGCATTAACAAAATTTTATCGCCCTGAATTAAAAATAAAAAGACGGCAGCAGGCAGTGTAAATCGGTCTTTTGACATATGTAGACTATACCACGCGACACCATCGGCCAACAAATACTTGGCAGATGTCTTTCAAAAAAGCAAACCGCGCTGACGGGCTTCGGCTTCGGCGGCACATGCGTCGGAGGCTAGAATAGTCTTGATTAAAGCCTCCAAACAAATCTGCGGCCGCCAGCCAGTGCGGCTAGTCAGCTTGCTGGCATCGCCCTGTAGATTGGGCGCATCGAGTGGGCGCAGTAAGGCATCATCTGTCATAATGACAATCCGATTGCCGGTCGTCACTCCAACCTCGGCAGGTTTGGCTGGGCGGACGCCGCTGGGCGAGCCTAGGGTTTGGGTATGCCAAGTGATGGGCATGTTTTCTTGCTGAAAAACTAGTTCAGCTAGCTCTCGGACACTGCGGCAATGGCTAGCCGGCGGCGCAATAATAAAATCATCCCCCTCAGGTAATGCCATAATTGCCTCGATAGCCGCCACGGTATCCTCGCGGGCCATCCAGCTGCGCCGAGTATCAAGGCTGCCTAGGCTCAGGTGCGGCTGCAAACCCAACCGAATGCGCGGCGCGGCCTGAGTCATTTTGCGCAGCACATAGCGCGGACTACGGTCGATTGACTCGGTGTTATAAATGTACCCGTTGGAAAAACGCATGCCGCGACTCCGGTACAAGCGTGTTAAATACACGGCGGCGGCTTTGCTAACAGCGTAGGGACTTTGAGGCGCAAACGACGTGGCTTCAGTTTGCGGCGGGGACTGATCGCCAAAGATCTCAGGGGTGGCGGCATTAAATAAGCCGACAGAGGGACTTAGTTCTTTGGCAGCATCCAGGACAGCCAGCGTTGAAAAAATGTTGTTGCGCAAGACGCCAACCGGTTCGATAAACGACTCGCCAACGTGCACACAAGCCGCCAAATGGACGATATATTCGGGTTGTACTTGCTTGAGGATACTCAGCACGCTGTTTTTCTCGGCCATCTCGCCGATAAAAACCCGCGGCTGATGCGCAAGTTTGCCAGCCGCATGCAACTCGGCAAACACATTGGCCTCAAACCGCTCAATCCCAGTCACTTCGCACCCTTTGCCTATCAGGTCTATCGCCAGCGCACGGCCAATCTGTCCATAAACTCCAGTAATTAAAATACGCTTCGGTAAACTCACAAATGTTCCTTCAATGGCAGTATAAGCAGTAACTTCAGCCAGTGCATTGACATAGAAGTCAATTACCAGATGGCGGGCAACTGGTATAGTGAAATGACATATGGGACATCTGGCCACCGGTTTACAAAAGTTTTACTATAAAGACAAAGGTCGTGTCGTTTTTGTTGGCAATATCACACTCAACCAGCTGGCTTTGCACATGTGGGCGGAACTGGGTTTCCAAAAAGTTGACGCCAGTGTGCTGTCGCGGATTATTAGCGGCGAGCGGCTGCCAACGCCAGCCCAGCTAGAGACGTTTTGCCAAGTGCTTAAGCTAGGCCCGCGGGATAGGGAGTATCTGTTTTTCTGTTTGAGCCAGGATTACTTCGAGCGCGGAGGCGTTAAACATGGCGGTGTCTTCATGGCCTCGAGCGACGCCGCCACGTTGATGGGTCAGCTTGCAGACCAAGCAACGACCTTGCTTTATCAAGGCAGATGCAGTCAGCTGCTTGTACAAAGCAAGGCGTTTGGTGATTTGTATGCAAAAGTGATGTTTAACCAACCAGATTCTGAGCCGCAACGGCGCTTTTTGGCCGCTTACGGCGAGGCCCTTTATGTAAAAGGTCGAGCCATCGGCAGCCAATCCAGCTCGGGAAACGTACTATCAGCCTTGGCACCACTGTCGGGCGAACTGCTTAAGCTAGCGACACAATCCGGCCAACGGCGGCTGCGAGGCTTGGCTTATATTCTTCTGGCTGATAGCCACTACATTGCCGGGCGCTTATTCCAGCCATCAGCACCAGGCGATATCCACAAAGTTACCCAGCTGCGCAAAGCCATCCGTTACGGTACCCAGGCATTGCCGTATTTAGCGGATACCGATCACGAAAAACTTTTTGCCATCCGCACCATTGTGGCGAGCGCTAACTATCTGGCTGACGAGACAGTTATTACGCACTTTAAGCGTTTGACCACCAAACTGATACCTCGTCAGCCGCAGCAGAACTACGTTAACGCGCTGCATCTGGCGGGCACATTCGCGCACGGGCAGGCTATTTTAGGCCATGCCGAGCCGTTTGCCATTAAAGATTTGGCAACCCAGCACTTTAAAACCAACCTCGTCGGCACGGGCATTTACGAATTATCGGATATTAAAAGCACTATCGAAGCGTTGCGTCAGCTTAAAACCACTGACCGCGGCCTGCTCAAACAGCAGTTGACCAGAGGGCTGGTGCTGGCCGAACAGGATAATTTTATTCGTCACCAGCGGTATCTCAAAAAGATCAGTGCCGAGAGCTAGCGGCGGCGAATGCCGCTGCGGCCAAGCAGGGCAGAGAGAATACCCCATTTCACACTCACTCGGTAGCGCTGGGTAACGTGCACCTTTTGGTAAACTGTGGGCAAGGTTTCGGCTTTGTATTTGTGGCGGAGCGCTTGGTACTGACGCTGGGGATCGTACATCGCCCAAAAGGCGGCCTCGTCGTAATAAATGTGTGCGTAAAGCCACTTTCTGCCGTGCAGTGCGGCGACTTTAGCCTCTAGCTCTTCGTTTGCGGTGATAAACGACTCATATGAGCCGGTGTATTTTCCCCAAACACCAATATTAATAACGTAGTCTGTGCTGAGGTAGCTGGACAAAAGTGGTGAGTCCTGGTCGGTAAGCAGCGGGCATAACCACAGCGGATAAATGCCAAAACGTTTATCTACATACTCCATAAAATCCGTTGCTGCCGGCCCGGGCATGGCTACGTCCTGAATAATGCATTCCTGCGAAACACCGCCAGCTTGCAAACCCTCGTACATTTTACGCGTGTGCAGCAACGGATCAAAAAGCCAGCGCATCAGGCGGTTAAAGGGGGCGTGCACCCATTTAAACGCCACCGTGCCCATCCAAAAAGCACCGCGGTCGTAGCGGAACAAGTAGTCGTAGAGGGGGATTTTTTCAGTCCGGTTTTGGCCCGGTTGTAACATTTTTTGGGCATGCAGATAAAACCACTCGTCGCGGGCTTTAGTGAAGGTAGCCTGTGCTGCCGACGACTCGTCGCATAATCTGCCGATTAAAATAACCCCTTGGGTTTTTGAAAACATAATGCCATCCACAAAATCTGGCTGCGCTGCGCAAGCCTCACTTATGCTTTGCACCGCTTCGTCAAAACTACCAACAGGCTGGTAGTTTAGTTCGACAAATTTTTTGGCCGGCACTAGGCGCACGGCAACGGCCGTAACCACACCAAGTGTGCCGTAGGCGCCTGCCGCACCCCAAAATAAATCTGTATGCTCGGTGCGCGAGGCCCGCACAACACTGCCGTCAGCTAGAATCATTTCAAACCATTCCAGCGTGCGATTGAACGTGCCCCATTTAAACGAGCTGCTCTCGCCAGCGCCACCTTGCAAACCACCGCCAACGGTGATGCCCGGAAATTCCATGACGACCGGTGGCACTAACCCATGGGGCAGCGTTGCGCCGACCAGCTGGTCCATCGGCACATTGGCCTCAGCAACCACGATTTTATTTTGCGTATCTACCGATAGAATTCGGTCCAGGCTGCTGACGTCGACCATCTTATCTTTTTCGAACTCCACAACACGCGTCGAGTTGGTAGCACCGCGGTACACCCGAAAGGGGAGCCGCCGCTGATAAAACGACCGCACATGCGTGGCAATAGCATCGACGACTTGTTGGTGTAACTGATCCACGCGGTTTGGCATGGATTAAGTATAACAGGGAGTTTAGCGTTCGATAAACGTCAGCGCTTTGCCCAATTTGCCGGCGCGGCCAGCACGGCCGATACGGTGCACGTAATCTTGGTACGATTTTGGCGTGGCGTAGTTGATGACGTGGCTGATATCAGCAATGTCGATACCGCGAGCAGCGACGTCGGTGGCAACCAGCACATTAACTTCGCTGGTTTTAAACTTGCCGAGGGCTCGCTGGCGCTGAGGCTGCGACTTACCGCCGTGGATAGAATCGCTAGAAAAGCCACGGGTCAGCAATTCTTTGTGCAGTTTCTCAACACTGCGCTGGGTGTCATCAAAAATCAGGGCTTTGGTGACTTCTTGCTGGGCAAGTAAGTCGTGCAGCTTTTGCAGTTTCTCTTCTTTCGAGCCGTAATGCACCACATCTTGAGCCACATTATCGGTAGTGACACCGGTTTTCACGCTGACGTGCACTGGGTTGTGGGCAAAGCCTTCGATAATCGACTTCACGCGCTCGTCCATGGTGGCCGAGAAAAACAGCGACTGTCGATTTGGCGACACTTGGCTCAGCAAAAAGCGCACGTCGATAATAAAGCCCATATCGAGCATCTGGTCGACTTCGTCGAGTACGACGATGTTAAATTTCGACAAATCCAGACTGCGTTGTTTAAGATGATCTTTGATACGGCCAGGCGTACCGATAACCACTTGCGGGTTAGAACGAAGCGACCTGAGCTGCGGGCCCATTGGGGTGCCGCCGATCAGTAGTGCGCCATAAATCGGGGCACCGCGGCCGATGCTGTGGAACTCGGCTTCAATTTGTTGGGCCAGTTCGCGGGTGGGGGCTACGATTAACGCAAATGCGTTTTTATCAGTAATAACCCGGTTTAATACGGGCAGCGCGAAAGCCGCCGTTTTGCCGGTGCCGGTGTTGGCTAAGCCAACAATATCCTTGCCCTCAAGGCCAAGCGGAATTGTTTGGTCTTGGATGGGTGTGGGGGTATCAAAACCCTTGTTTTTTAGATTAGTTTGAATGAGGGGCGCAACGGCAAAGTCCGCGAAGCGGTGCGTGGGCACGTAGGGCGTTTGTTCGACCATGCGGCCAGCTTGAATAAACCGCGCTGGGTTAATGTATTCTTTGCGGCCGTTTTTGCGGCTCGTTGATTGGTTACGATTTGTGTGTTGGTGGCGGGGAGTCATGGTGCTAAACCGCCGTTGATGTGCGTAGGGCATAAAAATAATCCGTTCTTGTATTAATTAGGCTCGAATAATGAAATCGAGTAAAACTAACATACCTAACCCGGATTCATCAAAAAAGCTGTATTCATAGTAGCATAACTGGTTTAAAAAAGCAATAGGCAGGTGAGGCAATTATCCCTTCACCCCATGTAGCACCAGGCGGAGTGCAACCCGAGCTCTGTAAGAGCCCGGCGTGTAATGTGCGGAATGGTGTGAAAGGATAGTTGCCGCAGGTGAGAATTCCAAGAACCCCGCTTTGTGCCGCCCGCAGGTTGCATACGGGTCTTTTGCACAGGCTTGGCCGCCAGCCGCCAAACCACGCACATATGTAAGAATAATATTAAATCTCGCCGTTGACCCAAAGACCCATAGGTGCTATGCTCGGCCTAGTCATATCGTTTATCGGTGAATAGTTCTGTCGCAGTAGCGACGTTAGGAGTGTATATGCCTGAGAACATCTATCGCCAATTTTCAACCGAAAGACTGAGGCTAACCCTTGATAGTAAGGCTAACCAAAAGTTAATCCAGGTGCTTCACGAGGCTAGGAGGAAACCCAAGCACAGTTTGGATGGCGATGACCTCGATGATACCACTAGGCCGTTGATCAATACGTTGGAAGGGAAGCTCTTGTCCGCCGACCATTTTGCAGCGCTGCTGGAAGATTATCTAGAGGATCTGAAGGTTTGGAACCTGGAACCAGAAGCCAAAACAAAGCTCCTGGAAATTCTCTGGAATTCGGGGGTAGCACCCTCTCCGACCACAGCGTAGCCCTACGCCCTAGAAGGCACCCCAGACTCGGGGTGCCTCTCTTATTAGGTAGCTATGGGTCGTTTCTCAAGGCGCAGTCATCGCCGCGTCATTTTCATCGTAGGCGGTGTCGGCACTGGTCGCATGACCATCGTACTGAATAGTAACTAGGTTATTAATCCAATGGTGGGCATTAGGGTTGAGTGTGCCGGTGCCTGCCTGGTAAATACCCATGGCCGGATCTGGATCGATATTATTATTAGTTTGATAGGGGACATCGAACCAGCTATTAATGCCGCTGAACGGGCTGGGCAGGCTCGTGGCGTAAACCCAGTCGTTGTACGAGACTTTGGCGTAGTAACCTCGGCTGAGGTAAGTGCCCCAAGACTGGTTCCAGGGATTAAAGATAACGACCGAACTTATTTGCGCACCGGAGTTAGTCAGCGGATTGGCCGTGGCCCATACCCCGGCAACCACCACCGCATGCTCGGCATGGTTGACGATGGCGATTATTGGCTTGGCGTTTTGAGCCAGCGACTTAGCCATATCGAAGGTAGCAACCGTGGCACTGGTGTGGTAAATGTGCTGATGGTACAAGGCGTCTCCATAGCCAGCTTTAGTAATTTCGTAATCCACCCCGGCCGAGATCGAGCGCGGGTCGCCACCAAAGTCATACGCAATGTTGGCAAGCGTGAACGGTCGTCGGCTGGTACCGCTGCCCACCGTTTTCAGCGGCCCGCCGGCTGGGATCGCATAATGGTCAAGATCGTAGAGATTCTGGCCGGAGGATTCGTTGTTGGGGTTGCCCGACGAAGGACCTTGGCTATTCTTGCTTGGAAAAAGGATATTCGCGCCGTGCAGCAGCGAGTCGTAATTCACCACCGCCTGAGTAGAGGCAATAAAGCAATAGTTCCCGGCGTTTTGCGGCCAGGGTTTGCCAGATGGTGTGGCTGTCGGGTTATTGAGATTGACCCCAGTAGCCGCAGACATCTTACTCAGGTCAGCGCCATAATAAGTAAGCGACGGTGTCGATGCTCCTACCTGTGTAGCTTGAGTAGTTTTTACAACACTTGTGACCGCTGGTACATGCACATAGCCATTGCCAGCCAGATAGGTGACCGTTGTTAAAGCGGTAATTGTAATAAGACCAACCCCTAGCAAAGCCAGCGGCTTTTTGTTTTTGTTTGAGTTTTTCATTAACTTTATTATGCGCACACTGTGCCGCTTGGTGTCAATAGCATAAGCAGAATAACGGCCGCAACCAGGTGGAAGTTCCACTGGTCGCAGCCGTTCTTAAACTTTTTACGCTGCAAGTTGAATGCCATACCGCTCCAGGAAGGTTTGAGCCTGGTCGTGGAACAGAAGATTAATGATCTTCTCAAATATTACCATATTTTTGGGAAGCTGTCCGCGAAAGAGCAACTGCACAACCGAATACGACGTATCCACTTGTGCGGCTACTTCTTTAAGCGTAAGACCACTCTTGTCTCGAACAGCTTGTAACTCCTCGAGCCATGGGGCAGAAGCCTGTTCACTTGCGCCGTCGCCGTTAAGTTCCTTTTTAATACCAGCCTCAACTTCGACTCGCTCATGGTCAACCTCTTGGCTGAGCCTGAGCAGCGCAAAGGTCGCAGCGGGAGCGGGCCCGTTTTTTTCAAGAAGCTTCGATAGAGACCTGGCAAAACCCTCCTGCTTACCATAACTCGTGCCTAGCAATTCCAAAGCGACTTTACCAATATCTCCCGGGTCGATGTCGTAGACATCAAAAATAGTCTCGAGAACCGCCCTTGGCGTCGGGCTTTTCATGTTGGCGAGCTCCTGCCGAAGTCTTTGACCTTTATTGGTTGATAACTCCCGAGCCATTGCCGGCGTCGCTTCCCAAAAGGATGTTCCCGGAAAAACCTTTGCTAGTAGCTCCGAAGTATCCATACTGACCCGTAGGTGCTCATCAAAGCTGTAGCTCTGAGGGAGATTTAAAAGTGCCCGTATAACTCTCTCGGTAGCTTTTGGCTTACGCTTCTGATTGAGCAGGAACAGCAAGAAATTAATCGCATCGTCGCCCTCATAGCCAAGATGGTCCCAAAGTTCCGCGCCAAGAATCTGCCTCAGTTTTGGGCTATCAGAAAGCTGCCCAGACTGTGTAACCATATCCACTCCTTTGTCTTTGACATCGCAAGTGCGATGAACTTGTCAAAGCAATACTACTAGACAGCACTGTTGCCATCTATGTAAAAATAAGTTTACCAGAGACACCCCAATAGCACCACGATCATATTAGCCTTGAACTGTTCTCGTTCATATAATACATTGGTTTAAGACATAGCAGCCTTTTGCTATTAGTTGTTCTTAGGTCTATGAGGAGGAAGAAGTATGGAGAACGTAGCAATTTTAGGCACAATCGAGCAGGACCCAGTAGATGAATATCTCGAATATGATGATGACGACAGCAGTATCGATTCTACTGGCGATAACCGACAAAATTTAGTGCCAGCCAACGACGACGTTCGTCAATACCTACGCGAAATTGGCACTATCCCATTGTTGACCCCTGAAGAGGAGACGCGGCTCGGTAAAAGTGCCCAGGAAGGCAGCCTGGACGCCAGGAAACGTTTGGTCGAGGCCAATTTACGACTGGCCGTCAGCATAGCGAGACGCTACAATGGCCGTGGTATTCCACTACTAGATCTCATACAATATGGCAACCTTGGTCTGCTGCGTGCCGCAAAAAAATTTGATTACAGCAAAGGCTTTCGTTTCAGTACCTACGCTACCTGGTGGGTTCGTCAGGCGATTAGCCGAGCAGTGGCCGAAGAAACCCGACCCCTCCACATACCCGCACAGGTTGTGGAAGAAATCTATCGGGTTAATCGGGCTAAGCGACAGCTCTTTCAAGAGCTGGGTCGTGAGCCATCCCATCAAGAGATCGCCGAATGGACTGGCCTTGAGGTGAATCGCGTGACGGATCTGGTGATTTTGGACGAGGCCCCTATATCCATAGATGCGCCACGCCTCAATGACGAGACTTACCATCTTGCCAACATCCTTCCAGACGAGCAAGAAGCTAGTCCACTAGAGTCGGCAACTAGTCAATCATTGCGCCAGCATCTTTTGGATGCAGTGGGTACCTTGCGTCCCAGGGAACAATTGGTCATCAAATTGCGCTTTGGGCTCGAGGACGACAGCTCCCGAACCCTCGAGGAGGTTGCGGGACTCATGAAAGTGACACGCGAACGAGTCCGACAAATTGAGGTGAGTGCTCTCCATAAATTGCGCAACCCAGGCATCACGCACAAATTGAGAGACTTCACATGAGCGAATAAACACCGCCGAGTTATTACTATAGCTCGGCGGTTAGCTTTTCTACAGAGCTCTTAGGAACTACTCTTGCTCGCCGTGCGAAATAGCTCCTCGATAATCTCCTCCAGTGGCACCGACTCAACTCGCATATCCAGCAGGCTAAAGCGACTAGAAATTGTCGCGATTGTCTTAATCATGGTTTCGGTAGCTATTTGCAGTAACACGCCCGACGGGTCGTAGGTGACAAGCTCGCCGAATTCTTCGAGGGCAGCTTTGGCCGGCTGTTTATCAAACACAAACCGCACGTAGCGCATTGTTTTATAATGATCGTTCAGAGCAGCCAAGCTATTATCATAAATCTTGGTTCCGTGGTTAATGACCAGCACACGGTCGCAGACTTGCTCGATGTCATCCATATCGTGGCTGGTAAGCACCAGGGTGATTGAGTCATCTTTTTGGATCTGCCGCAAAAACTGGCGAATATTTTTCTTGGCAATGATGTCAAGGCCGATGGTCGGCTCGTCAAGAAAGAGAATTGTTGGTTCGTGAATGATGGCACCGATTAGCTCTAGCTTCATGCGCTCGCCGAGCGACAGGCGGCGAACTTGAGTATCGAGATGGGCGGTAACATCCAGCAGCTCGGCCAGCTTTTTTAGGTGCGCATCAAATCGCTGCTGTGGAATTTTGTAAATATTTTGTAGCAGCCAAAAACTCTGGCGCGCTGATAAATCCCAGTTCAGCCCGGCCTTATTGCCCATCACCAGGCCGATTTGCCGCAAAAAATCTGGCGAACGGTCAAACGGCGTGAAGCCGTTAATGGTGACGTTGCCTTCGGTAGGCGCGATCAAACCAGTCATCATTTTAGTCGTGGTAGTTTTGCCAGCGCCGTTGGGGCCCAAAAAGGCTACCGCTTCGCCAGGCATAATCTCAAAACTAATGTCACTGACGGCGTGCTTATAGTTCCACTCCGGCCGCCACAAACCTGTCACCAGGTTGCGGTTACCGCGGGACTTAAACGTTTTGCTTATATGGTGGGCAGTGATAATTGGTTTCATGATGAGGCCGATGTGTAGTGGCGCAGCGCGCTTTTCCAGATAACCATTTTAATGACAGAAAGTAAAGCCGCGGCCCCAAAGCCGAGCCCAAGGCCGGATATCATATCAAACTTACCCAGCATCACCGCCACCGGCAGCGACGCGGAAGCTAACGCCGGGACGACTAACGTCAGCACAAC
>DATLVY010000012.1:0-10537 GCA_035576845.1 Candidatus Acidiferrum sp.
CGCCATCACTAAACTCAGCACCAGATACGCGGCAACCAGTTTATTTATCAGCCGCGACCATAATAGCTTGCACATATCTGGGCGGAGTATGCAGTACCACAGCACCGGCGGCACCAGCAAAAGCAGCAAAATCTCTTTCCAGGATTTCCACACCAGCAGCGGCCCAATGGCCGTACCGCCCCAGGTTGATAAAAAAGCGTGCCACGGCAACAAGAGCAATATAATCGCTAAACTTGCGACAAATACGCCGGCCAACTTCTGTAACTGAGTGCGGACCATCTATTTAATGGTATACTAATTTATAGGAATTATCATGTTTTCGCGCAGTGTAAAAATCTACAGTATCGGTTTGATTTTTGCGGACTTTTTGACGCTGTTGCTGGCATTTGGCCTGGCCTACATTCTGCGTGTGCATTTCGACCACCGGCCGTTGGTTGCCCAGATTAGCGCCATGAGTTTTTTTGTAAGTTCGCTGGCTATTATCCCTTTTTGGTCGCTCACTTTTGCCATGCTAGGCTTGTACCAAAGCAATATCTATAACCGGCGGCTGGCGGAATTCGGCCGGCTGCTTATTGGCAGCTTAATTGGCATTTTAGTTGTGCTTGGCTATTCGTTTGTTATAGATCGGCCGGTTTTTCCTGCCCGTTTGGTAGCTGTCTACTCTTTTGGCGCGTCGTTTATTTTGCTAGTGATAGCACGTGAAGCCATGCGGCAGCTGCGCACTTTGCTGTTCCGTTATGGCAGGGGCATTCGCCGCGTCTTATTAATCGGGACTACGCCCGTGGTGGCCGACATTGCTCTGCATCTCGACGACACCATGCACTCTGGCTACAAAATCGTGGCCATCGCAGCGCCGGACTCCGCCCAGCCCGCTCACTTTAAAGGTCACCGCTACCCAACTGCAATCAAAGCGCTGGAAGACGTAAAGCGCCTGCGCATTACCACCATTATCCAAACCGATTTGTACGATTCGCCCGAACGCAACCAAAAAATCCTCAGTGCCGCGCAGACTCACCATATCGCTTACAGTTTTATCCCTGGCGAACCGGAGTTTTATTCGGGCAAGAACACGGTTGACGTGTTCCTTGGCTACCCCATCATCTCGGTTTACCAAACGCCGCTGATCGGTTGGGGAGTGGTGGTGAAGCGAATATTCGATTTTGTGGTGAGCATACTCGCAATTGTTATACTATCCCCTGTATTTTTACTATTGGTGCTGCTGCAAAAACTGCTGAATCCCGGCCCCGTGCTTATACAACTAAAACGCATGACGCTGTTTGGCAAGCAGTTTGGCTTAGTTAAATTCCGCAGCATGCGCCGCAACTTCGGCAAGCATGATGCCATCGACGATTTTAAAAAGATGGGCCGCGAAGATTTGGCACGCGAATACGTAACCTACCGCAAGATTAAAAGCGAGCCCGACCCGCGGATTACCTGGTTTGGGCATTTTTTGCGCCGTACTTCGCTCGATGAACTGCCGCAGCTGTTTAACGTGCTTTCCGGCGAAATGAGCTTGGTCGGGCCGCGGCCGATTGAGCCAGTCGAGATTGACCGCTACAAGGGCCGGGCCTCGCTGCTGCATAGTGTGAAGCCAGGGATTACCGGCCTGTGGCAAGTCTCTGGCCGCAACGAACTAACCTTCGACCAACGGGTCGAGCTAGAATTGTACTATGCCCAAAACTGGACCTTTTGGCTGGACATTAAAATCCTTTTCAAGACGATCCCGGTACTCCTTAAAAAAACGGGGGCGCAATGAGTAAATCGTTAAAGGTTGCTATCGTTGCCGATTGGTTAACCAATGTTGGCGGCGCCGAGCATTTGGTTTATTCGCTCCATAACGCCTTCCCGGAGGCGCCTATTTTTACTTCGGTTTTCGATGCCCAGCGGTGCCATCTGTTCAAGGGGCTTGATGTTCGCACCAGTTCACTGCAGCGTTTGCCCAGTTTTTTGCGTTGGCGACACCAGTTATTTCCGTTGCTGCGGGCGGCGGCATTCCGGAAACTCGACCTCAGCGCCTACGATGTTGTTATTTCCTCGGCCAGCGCCGAAGCCAAGGCCGTGCAGGTGCGCCCCGACGCCGTACATATTTGCTACTGCCACACGCCTACCCGCTATTATTGGAGCCATTACGAGGAGTACAAAAAGCACCCTGGTTTCGGCATCTTGAACCCGCTCGCCCGTTTGGCGTTGCCCCTGTTTGTACGCAAAATGCGCCGTCTCGACTTGCAAGCCGTGGCCGGCGTTGATTATTTTATCGCCAACTCGCACGAAGTGCAGGAGAGGATCGAGAAATATTACCACCGCGAATCGACCGTTATCTTCCCGCCCGTCGGTACTAAGCGCCTTAAACCAGCAGCCAGCACCAAGAAGGAAGATTTTTACTTGATTGTTGGCCGCCAGATCCCCTATAAGCGAGTCGATTTAGCCATTGCCGCTTGCAACAAACTGGGCCGGCGGCTGACAGTGATTGGCAAGGGGAGCGAGCACGGCAAGCTCGTCAAGCTAGCCGGGCCGTCCGTCGAATTTTTAACCGGTATAACTGATGTGCAAAAAATCGCCTACTTCCAAAAAGCAAAAGCTTTTATCTTCCCTTCGCTCGAAGATTTTGGCATTGTGCCGGTCGAGGCCATGGCCGCCGGTACGCCGGTTATTGCCTATCAGCTCGGCGGCGCAGCGGATACGGTTAAGCCGGGCGTCAGTGGGTTATTTTTCCAGGAGCAAACAGTTGAAGCCGTCGCTGAAGCAATTCAGCAGTTCGAGGCGCAAACGTTCGACAGGCAGGCAATTATCGCCCACGCCCAGCAATTTGACGAATCGGTATTTATCGAAAAAATGCAACAATTCGTTAACGAGCACCAGGAACCGCGCAATCCTGAGCCGGCACACTAGCCCTTGTCTTGAATCCGCTGCACGACTTTTTTGACGCTTTGTGACATGTCTTTGCGCATAACCAGCAGGCCATGCTCGGTATTGATGACCGCTACATTGTCGAGGCCGATAACGGCCAGGGGCTTATCGGTTTCGTTGCGGATGTACGAATTGGTGACTTCCTCGGTCTCGACCGGCCCTTTGGTAAAGTTGCCCCGCTCGTCGATCGGCGAAACGCTGTGCGCTTCAGCAAAAGATCCAATATCGATCCAGTCAAAGCTAGCCGGCACGACCAACAAATTTTTGGTTTTTTCGATTAGGGCGTAGTCGATAGAAATTTTTTCGAACGACAGAAAGACCTCTTGATAGCTCTGGCTGTCGGTGGCTGCGGCCAGCCGGTCGTAGTTGGCCTTTAACTCCGGTGCAAACTGCTCCATGGCCTGCAAAAAAGTGTCAACCGAGCCGATAAAATAACCGGCATTCCAGAGGTAGCGGCCACTTTGTACATAGCTTTGGGCGGTTGCAAAATCTGGCTTTTCTTTAAAACTCTGCACATTATATACCAACGCCTGCTCATTCAGTGCTTTGCCTTTTTGAATGTAACCCAGGCCGGTCGCTGGCTGGTCAGGCTCAACCCCCACCAGTACGATACTGCCTTTTTCTCTCGACGCAGCCTCCGCCACTTTAAATGAGTGCACAAAACCGTCGATATCGCGAATAAAATGGTCGGCATGCAGCAGCGCCACCGGTTCGTCGCTCGGGTGATGTTGCCGCACATGGTTCAGGGCAACCACAAAGCAGCCGGCCGTATCGCGCCGGTCTGGTTCGGCCACAAAAAATTCCTCGCTAAGTTCTGGCAACTGCTCGCGCACTAAATGCAGGCTTTCAGCGTTGGTAATTACATATACCGTGTCCGAAAGACGCTTGGCCCGTTGGTATGCAGCCTGCAGCAGCGACTCGTTTTCGACAAGTTTTAATAAATATTTAGGGTTTTTGCTGGTAGACAACGGCCACAACCGTGTCCCAGCTCCCCCAGCGTTTATAACGGTAATCATAGCCTACTCAGTGTAGCAGGTCAGTTAGCAAACTTTCTAGAGCAATCCTTCTTCAAGCACTTCTGGGTTCACCGGCTGCTTTTTAAACACCACCCATTTGTACATAAAAAAGTTGGTGCACATAATAACACCCGCCGAAATCGGCTTGCCGAGCTCCGGCTTAACGTGCAAACCAGCCAGACTCAACACAATCCAATTGGTCAGCAGCAGATTAACGCCAACTAAAATACCATAGAGCACCGCCTGGCGCGTTGACTGCTTAGCATCGTGCGAAGCCTTAAACGTCCAGAATTTATTAAGCACGAAGTTTACGCCAACACCTACTATGAGACCAAGGTTTGTAGATAAGGCCAAAGGGAATTTCAACAAATGGAAGGTGAGCTCCAGGGTACCGTAATCCAGGGCGAAACACAATCCGCCAACCACCAAAAACCGGAATAGATGCTGATATTTATCGATTAAACTAAAGATCTTTTGCATGTTGTATATATAGTATCATTAATTTGCCATTAACGGATTGACCAAAATGTTTATGCTACTATAATTGAACTTACTGCAACTATTGTCTGTAAAAATAGCGCAGGGGGTAAACTACAATGAAAGCAATCAAAAAATCAAAACCTATCAAAAAAATCGTTATTATCACAGCAATCGCCGCAGGTGCTGTTGCGGTAGGTTTTGCTTGCTGGCTTGCTTACCGTCATTATTATCAAAATAACAGCGCCGCAACCAACACAACAACCCCGCCAACCACTCAAACTATCAACTACGGCCCAGCAACGCAGCAAGAAAAACAAGAGAGCACCGACCAAAAGCAGCAAGTAATCAATGAAAATGCAAGCCAAGGCTCCACCCCTAGTTCTTTGCCGACCAGTGAGTCTTTGGGCGTGACCATTTCGCGCACCAAACAAAGCGCTGGCGAGCTGAGCATTTTCACCGTGGTGAGCGGCACCACTACCGGCACCTGCGATGTCACGCTAAGCAAAAGCGGCCAGCCAACCGTTGCCCATAGTTTTTCAATTACGATCTCAGCCACTTACGCTACTTGCGACCAAGTTAATATCCCCGTTTCGGAGTTTAGCACTAGCGGTGACTGGCAGCTGAGTATCGCCGTTAAAACCGCTTCAGCAGAATCTAAGCCAACTCCCACTACAATAACTATTAATAAGTGATGCCTAAATTAGTAACCCTCCCCACTCGCTTTGCCGTAACTTTTTCTAGCCTAGCTATTCTATTGTTTGCTGCTAACATCTTCCTGCCTACGCACGCTTTTGCTGCCACTAGTGGCAGTTGGTGGAATGCTGGGCATATTATTGACGACCAGGTTTTTTACAACAAAGACGCCATGAGTGTTGCTCAGATACAGCAGTTTTTAAACGCCAAAGTTTCCCAATGCGATAACTCAGGGGCTGAGCAATATGCGGGCACTGGTAAAACAGTATATCAATATTTTCATCCGCTAGGGTATAAATTTCCGGTAACTTGTTTGAAAGATTACTACGAGAATACCAGTAATAATCAAAACAACCTCACCCAAAATGACGGGCAAGCTGCGCCCATTCCGGCTGGTGCAATTAGCTCCGCACAGATAGTATGGAATGCTGCCCAGCAATATAGTATTAATCCGGAGGTACTCATTGTAATTATACAAAGAGAAAGTGGCTTAATCACTGATGATTCGCCGCTATCTATTCAATATCAGGCAGCGGCCGGCTATAACTGCCCGGATTCAGGGCCAAACCATAGTATTGTGTGCAGTGGCTATCAAGGCTTTTATAACCAAGTGGAAAATGCCGCCTGGCAATTACGCGCTTATGCCAATAATCCTAATAACTATAATTATGTCACCGGTGACAACAACATTCTTTGGAGCCCACAACCGTCGTGCGGTTCAAAAGTCGTGCATATTGTCAACCAGGCCACCGCATCACTGTACGACTACACACCCTACCAGCCCAACCAAGCAGCTCTTGATAATCTATACGGTACAGGTGATAGCTGCAGCGCTTATGCTAACCGTAACTTTTGGAGATATTTTTACGACTGGTTTGGCAGCCCGCTGGTTAGCTTTGTGTGGCAAAATCAGGGATATGCAGTGCTGGAACAAGGAGGTACTACGCCGATTGACCAAACTAAACTCATCCCTGGCAGAATGTACGTTGTAAAACTAACTGCGCTCAACACCGGTACAGCTGTCTGGAATAATAACGGACCAACACCTTTTACGCTCGCTACAGCAGACCCCACGAGTAGGCTTAGCTTGCTGTGCGCTCCGTCATGGCTAGCCTGTAATCGGCCGACTTTTCTTCAAGAGTCTTCCGTTATGCCAGGGCAATCCGGACACTTTACCTTTACTTTCCAAGCCCCCATATCGCTGGGTTCATACACTGAATATTTTAAACCGGTTGCAGAATTTTTGGCCTGGTCGAACGATACCAGCCAGCCGCTTAACATTACCGTCAACCCGGGAACATACAGTTGGAGTAACCAGGGCTATCGCATTATGGACCAATCTCAAACAAATTACCTAGACCCCGGCAACCTAAAAACAGGGCAAAACTACGTCGCCATACTGACGGCAACAAATACCGGCACCGCGACATGGACAAACAGTGGGCCAGTACCAGTTACGCTCGCCCCGGATAATCCTGCCGGGCATAGCAGTTTTCTCTGCAACCCCTCATGGCTCACCTGCAACCGCGTTGCATATTTGCAAGAGGCTAGTGTTGCACCGGGCCAAACAGGGCATTTTACTTTTACGTTTCAGGCACCCCAGCTACCAGGAGGATACCGCGAATACTTCCGACCTCTTTCGGAATTTATAGATTGGATGAATGGCGACACGAGTTCATTGGGAATTGTTGTTAATGCCGGAACTTTTATGTGGCAAAGCCCCGCCGTTACCGTTTCTGATTCGACCGATAGTCATAGTGTTGATCCCTCCCAATTTGAAGCTGGTAAGAAATATACGGTCCATATTGCGGCCGTTAATAGCGGAACCGCAACGTGGACCAACGGCGGAGCGACACCGGTAACCCTTGCACCTGCCAATCCCAATGGGCACAATAGCTATTTATGCGACAGTGGTTGGCTAACCTGCAATCGCGTTGCATATTTGCAAGAGGCCAGTGTTGCACCGGGCCAAACAGGGCATTTTACTTTTACGTTTCAGGCACCCAATAAAGCCGGTGCTTATCATGAATTTTTTGAGCCGGTTGCGGAATTTGCAAGCTGGTTTAACGCCTCGACAACTCTCGAGATGGTTGTGCATTAGATTTTAAATAAGGCATAACGTTTGTCTTCGTAAATCTTCTTGGCCAGTAATTGTTCGGCTCTATCTCTCAACCACGGTTCCGTTGTAGAGAGTTGTTTGTCAATAATCACATACTTCAAGCCGAGCTGCTTCATTCGAGCCGCGGCCTGTGGTGACATCGTCTTGAATAAAATGTAGTCAGCCATGTAGGTCGGCGGCTCGTAACCGCTATAGCCATTAAAGGTATTGCGATTGTCGTAGCCGGCCCACAGCACCCATTCGGCGCGAATTTCGGGGATTGGGGCATTCGGGTAATCAGAGTCTCCTTCCACCGTCACGATGTCATCAATTTCTTTATGGGCCTTTATATATTTATACACTGCTGGAACGCTGAGGTTATAGTTGTTTGGCAGCTTGGTCATCGGCACTTGGTGAAATGGAAGAATCTCTACACAGACTAGCACTAAAATGCCAACGTAGAGTGGCCATTTGATCTTTTTAAGCCACCATGTTTTATCTACAGATAACGCAAAATATCCCAGAAAACAACAAAGCACAAACAAGACTAGGACGCTAGCCCGACCGATGGCCCGGATAAATTCTAGCTGCGGTAAAAGCTTATCAACTAGCAACCACGGCAGCGGGAACGAAATGCCTAGGCTGCCATATTTGTAAGCCCCTCCAATCTTAAGTAATGGCCCTAGTGAAATTACGAAACCAACCAGAGCTAGCGCTGCCAGCGTTATGACCATGCCAAACAACTGTCGGTTTGCGGTGCCCTGCTTTCGGCTATGCCACACCAAAGCAAGCAGCATCAACGCAACAGCATATAGAACTACACCGTGATACGAGAAACTGTCCAGATTGAAAGCATTAGCTTGTGTGCCCGGATTAAGCTTATAGTATAGTTTACCCAGTAATGTTCCGCCGTGCGGGATTGTATAATCTTTCAGGCTTGATTCGTAAATTAGTTGATCACTAATGCCAAAAGTGGCGTGATTTTGCTTTGAGAAGCTAACGTATTGCAAAGCTAACGGCAAAGTAGAAAGCGCTGCTAAAAGCAGCACCGCACCTGCAAGTATGATCTGTTTGGAGCGAGTCAATTTAAATAGCCAACTTCCGAACAGCAATATACCAACGGCAATAAGCACAAATATCATTTGGTACCACGAAGCATAGAATTGTAACACTAAAGCAATAAAAAGGCCGATTAAATAGTGACGGCGTTTGGTTTCGAAAAACTTCAACACCAGCAGTATAATCAGCGGTAAATAGAAGATGCTTAGATTTTGCAAATGCCCAATGGACGACATTTTAATAGGCGCATATGCAAAGGCTAAACCAGCTAGCGTCGGCAGCAACTCTTTGCCTTTACTTAGGTACTTCGCCAGCAAATACATAAACCATCCAGCCAAGAAAAAGCTTGCAACTGTCCAGACATTATAGGTAAAAATTGGGTTATCGTTAATCCAATAAAGGGGCAACGTGACCAGTCCGGCCGATAGCTGGGCTTCAGAATACAACATGGTGTTTTTATTTGGGAAGTAAATATTTCCGTCGACATACTTGGGGCAGCCGTCATGCATAAGACAATGGTAGTTACGGCTCAATGTCCATGCATTAAACATTTCGTCACCGCCCTCGATATAGCTGCCTATCCGCGTTAAAACCGGCCAGAAAAAGAAGATGGTAAACAGCAAAACTACTACAGTGCCGATCCAATTAGCTCGCAAAAAGCTTTTTGCCCATCGCAAGAAATCGAGGCAGGTTTTCAGCGCAATCACAGCGACTTTGCGGTATGCAGTTGGGTTCTTTAAGTTAGCCAATTGTCGCATAGTAATTACCTGTCGAACGTATTAAATCGGACTATCTCCCAGATAGCCTTCAGACCATCTTTGAGCCCAATCTTTTTACCCTCTTCTTTGCTACGACCATAGTAGCTGATGCCGATTTCGTACACTTTTGCACCACTGGCTGCAACTTTAGCAGTAATTTCCGGTTCAAATCCAAAACGCTTGGCTTTGAGCTTAGCCGCTAACTCACGAACCAAGTCGCCACGAAATGTTTTGTAACAAGTCTCCATATCGGTCAAGTTAAGGCCTGTAAATATGTTAGACAATGTGGTTAAGAACTTGTTGGCCACCTGGTTTCGGTAGTAAATGATACGGTGCGGCTCGCCACCGATAAAGCGGGAGCCGTATACCACATCGGCGTGTCCGCGCTCAATAGGGTAGAGTAACCGCGTATATTCTTGAGGGTCATATTCGAGGTCACAATCTTGGATAATCACTACGTCGCCTGTACTCTCCAAAATCCCGCGCTTTAGCGCAGCGCCCTTCCCCTGGTTCACATCCTGAAATAACAGTTTTATTGATTTATCTTTTTTGGCGAGCTGCTGCAAAATATCGCGCGTGCCATCTTTGGAGCCGTCATCGACAATCAAAAGCTCCTTTTCGGTCGCACCCAGATCGACATCCTTTACCTCTTGTAAAATGGCTTCGATCGTCGCTTTTTCGTTATAGCACGGCATAACAATGGATAATTTTTTGGCTTTTGGCATAACTCCCCTCTAGTTATCTATAAGATAAACTTATGGTACCATATGCATATAAAAGATTGTAGCAATAGGGTATTATTTAGCTTTATTAATAGAACAAAAAATAGGAGAAGAGATGGGTAAACGAATACTAGTGACGGGGGGTGCAGGTTTTATCGGCTCTCACTTATGCCGGCGACTTTTGAATGAAGGCAACGAGGTGCTGTGCCTCGACAACTTCTTTACCGGCCGACGACGAAACGTTTACGATCTGCTTGATAATAAAAATTTTGAACTACTCCGCCACGATGTAACTGTGCCGCTGCAAGTTGAAGTGGATCAAATTTATAATCTTGCCTGCCCCGCTTCGCCTATTCATTATCAGTTTGACCCTATCCAGACTAATAAAACCAGCGTTCTTGGTGCTATCAATATGCTTGAGCTAGCCATGCGCACCAAAGCGCGTATTTTGCAGGCCTCAACAAGTGAAGTGTATGGTGACCCGTTGGAACACCCACAAAAAGAAACTTATTGGGGCCATGTTAATCCCATTGGCATCCGCTCGTGTTACGACGAAAGTAAACGTTGCGCCGAGACATTGTTTTTTGATTACCATCGCCAGCACAATGTTGATATCCGCGTCGTACGTATCTTTAATACTTACGGCCCCGCCATGAATCCATCCGACGGACGAGTTGTGTCTAACTTTATCGTCCAAGCCTTAAAAAACGAGGATATCACTATCTACGGCGACGGCTCTCAAACCCGCAGCTTCCAGTATGTTGACGACCTTGTTGAGGCTATGGTGCGCATGATGAGCAATAG
>DATLVY010000013.1:0-3584 GCA_035576845.1 Candidatus Acidiferrum sp.
GACCTCGAAGAAAAAGCCAGTAGCTTTATCGAAAACCTCTCCGGCGGCCAAAAGCAGCGCTTTAGTATCGCCGCTGCCCTGGTGCACAACCCTAAAGTCTTTTTTATGGACGAGCCGACCACCGGCCTTGACCCACAAGCCCGCCGCAACCTCTGGGATCTGGTGCAGCAAGTCCGCGATAAAGGCGTGACAGTCATCCTAACCACCCACTATATGGACGAGGCCGAAGTATTATGCGACCGCGTGGCAATCATGGATGAAGGCAAAATTGTAGCCTTGGATACACCAGCCAAGCTGATTCACGATTTGCTCAAAAAAGGTTTTACTAAAGCCCAGCACGTCGAGCAGGCCAATTTGGAAGACGTTTTTATTGATTTGACAGGGAAGGAACTTAAAGACTGATGGATAAAAATAGTATTATTCTACTGGTCGTCGTAGCGGCGTTGGTTGGTCTTCGCGTGGGCTGGCGCTTGTGGCGCAAGTCTCAGCCAAAACAAACGGCGTTTAAAAAGCTGCGGCCGCTCAACCCCTGGCAGCGCAAACTTTACACCGTGTACGTATTTGCCAAGCTCAATACCCGCCGCTATTTCCGCGACCGCGTGGCGATCTTTTTTACGGTGGCGTTTCCGCTGATCTTCCTGTTTGTGTTTGGCGGCTTGTTTGGTGGTAACAACGGCGTGTCGTTCAGGATAGCCCTCATTAACCAGTCGAATAGCGCATTCTCAAAGCAGTTTGTCGGCATGGCCAACGGCGAAAAAGTCTTTAAGATTGACTCGTCCGCAACCTCGCTCGATGCCGCCCGCGAAAAAATGAACCGCGGTGAACTGGATGCCGCAGTTATTTTGCCAAAGAGTTTTGGCGAGGTCAAAGCTGGTACCACCTATCCGTCTGGCCAAGCGCAGGTGATATATACCAACAACAGCGCCCAGGCTGCCCAGACCCTGGCTTCGGTTTTGGAGGCGCAGTTTAAGTCAATCAACGGTAAACTGGTCAGGAATATCGAGCCATTTACCGTAGAGACAAGCCAAACCAACGACAAAAGCTTAAGCCAGTTCGACTACACGTTCTCGGGTCTGCTCGGCTTCTCTATTATCGGCCTTGGTATTTTTGGCCCGATCAACGTTTTTCCGGAACTCAAAAAGCAGGGGATTTTGCGCCGTTTCCACACCACGCCACTGCGCGTGTGGCAGTATTTCCTCTCGACGATGGCGTCGCAGGCGGTAATCGGCTTGTTTGCCATGGGCGTGCTGTTTGTGGTGGCGCTGACGGTCTTTCACCTGCAAGTGGTCGGCAATTGGTGGCTACTGGTGCTGTACTTGGTGATGTGTATTGTGACGATGCTGGGCATTGGCCTGGCGCTGGGCGGTTGGGCAAAAAACGAGCGGCAAGTAGCACCGCTGGCCAATATAATTGTTTTCCCGATGATGTTTTTGAGTGGCACGTTCTTCCCGCGCTACCTGATGCCTGACTGGCTGCAAACTATCTCCGGCTTTTTGCCCCTGACGCCCATGATCGACGGCATCCGTCTCATTGCTACCGAAGGCAAAACCTTTCTCGATCTCGGCCCGCAGCTCGGCCTCATCGCCGCCTGGGCACTGGTGGTCTACCTGATTGCGTTTCGTGTGTTCCGTTGGGAGTGAGCTATGGCCATAGCCGAAATCTCTAAAGTTGAGATCTAGCTCGGTAATTCAGTCCAACTGGCCTGGCGCCATTTCGTACGATAATGTTGCTACTGCGCAGCAAAACATGGACATTGCAGCGTCCGTTTGCGTTTCTGGGCGTTGAATCCATCGTCATTTTTTTGGCATACAACCGTCTCAATGGTACGCTACGAGTATGGAATCACAACAAGACCGATTTGCACAAGTTGTCGCAAGCTTTAGCGGCGTGCCAGGCGTTACTCCGCCGACCGAAACTGGCCGGTTTGGCGGAAATAGCCTAAAAATAAACGGATCAATATTCGCGATGGTTGCTTCGGCGGGGGACTTTGTGTTGAAGCTGCCGAAAAACAGAGTGGATGAGCTAGTCGCAGCTGGCAAGGGCGAACGCTTTGACCCGCGGCGCAACGGGAAGGTTATGAAAGAGTGGGTTATCATACATCCGCAGTTTTCTCGGGAGTGGGCTAGCCTTGCCGCCGAAGCCATGCGTTTTGTAGCGGTTAAATAAAATACGGCCGATGCCGAGAAGGAGAAAAGATGGACTGCTACGTGATGTGCTTTGTCAGAAAAAATGATAAGTTTTTACTGGTGCAAGAGACCCAGAAACATAGCTTTCAATGGTTTTTCCCTGCTGGTGGCGTTGAGCCATTTGATGCGAATCTCGTTGCCGCGGCGCAGCGGGAAGTTGCCGAAGAAGCCGGAATTCAAGTCGAAATTGACGGCGTTATGAGATTCGACTACAGGATTCGGGAAAACGATGTTTGGGCGCGCATCCTCTTTGCTGCCCATCAAATTGGCGAAACGCCCCTGAAAAGTCAGCCCGATAAGCACAGCGAGTGTGCTCGCTGGGTCACCCTTGACGAATTAAGTGCTTTGAAACTTCGCGAAAAAAGTGTCCAAGAAGTCTGCGAAAATTTTTCAGACATGGAGATCTGGCCGCTAGAGTCACTGAAGGTCATGTAAAAGCCGGGTGAGACGTCCGCACAAATAAAGTTCAAATATAAAGCGCGAGTTGCCGCTGACTATAAGACTTGTGGTGGGGGCGGCTGGAGTTGAACCAACCACCAAGCGGTTATGAGCCGCCTGCTCTAACCGATGAGCTACGCCCCCATAAAGTAAATTGTAAGGCACCGCGGTTATATTGCCTCGCTCCGAGAAATTTTCTAATCCTTAAGGACTGAATTTCCTCGGGCTCAGCATATAATTTTCGCTAAATGCTCAAATTATGAGCCGCCTGCTCTGACCACTGAGCTACATCCCCACGGATTTTTACTGTCAGTAACAGTAGCGATTATACCAGCATTTTTCACAAACGCTAGCTTGCTGACTGTGTCAAGGCTTGTATATAATAATAATGCCGCTGTATACTCTTTTGAAGGAGATAGACCATTAGGCGTCCATTTTTTAATTTAAAAAAATCGCTACAGTCGCACATCACCGAACTTGTGGGGCGCTTTTGGTGGCCGCAGGAATCGCCCGACCAACTACTGGGCGAGATGTTCCAGGATGTGCAGCTGCGAAGTATTTACCCTGACAGTATCACCTTTGTCGATTTAGTGCCGGCCAGCAAGCTGCGCAAAATTTTTAAACTGTACGAACGGCAGCGCCTGCAGCATGGGTTTAATCTGCACAAGTTTGTGAAAGAGCACTTCCGCGATTACCTCAAAAGTCCCGACAATTACAAGACCAACCCGAACCATACCATCGAGCAGCACATAAATGAGCTGTGGAGTGTCCTGACGCACGAAAACTATAGCGACCACGGCTCGCTGATCGCTCTGCCGCACCCATATATTGTGCCGGGCGGGCGTTACCTGACTTATTTTTATTGGGATTCGTATTTTACAATGCTGGGTTTGCTGGCCAGCAAGCGTTATGACTTGCTGGAGTACACCATCAAAAACTTTACTTTTTTAATCCGGCGCT
>DATLVY010000014.1:0-2286 GCA_035576845.1 Candidatus Acidiferrum sp.
AAGCCCTCAATTTTCGTCAACACCACCAGCTGCGGCCGCGACATAAGCTTTTTGCTATACTGCTTAAGCTCGTCGTTAATTACTTGGTAAGCACGTACCGGATCGGGCTCGTAAATATCAATCAGGTGAATCAACACTGCAGTACGCTCGATGTGGCGCAAAAACTGGTCACCAAGGCCTTTGCCCTGCGAGGCGCCTTCGATCAGGCCGGGAATGTCAGCAACCAGCAACGACGCGTCGTCAATATCGGCCACGCCCAGGTTCGGCGTCAGCGTCGTAAAAGCATAATCGGCAATTTCTGGCCGGGCATTGGTAATAACAGAGAGTAATGTGGATTTTCCGGCGTTCGGGAAACCAATTAAACCAACGTCAGCTAGCAGTTTTAGCTCTAGGTTTGCCACAAACGACTCCCCTTTTTCGCCAAGTTCCGCCACTTTTGGCACTTGCCGCGTCGAGGAGGTAAAGTGAGCGTTGCCAAACCCGCCGTCGCCGCCTCGGGCAATCCGCACCTGCTGCCCGTCAGCCAACACGTCGGCAATCATTTTGCCCTCGCGCCACACCTGCGTGCCAATTGGCACCGCAACCACCAAGTCGTCTGCACTTCTGCCGTGTTTTCTTTGTTTGGCGCCAGCCTGGCCATCGCCCGCTTTTAGCTCTTGCTTGCGCCGAAAATCCGACAGCGTATTGACATTACTGCTGCCCACGAAGATTATATCGCCGCCCTTGCCGCCATCGCCGCCATCCGGGCCGCCCTTGTCGATGTATTTCTCATGCCGAAAACTGACGGCCCCGTTGCCGCCACTTCCCGCTTTGATAATCAGTTCTGCTTTATCGGCAAACATTACTATTGCTTATTATACCAGAAAATCAAATTTTTGACTTGAGATTATTTTGTCACAATAGCACAAAATTGTAATAGCAAATACCGTGTTTTATAATTGTATGAAGTAAAACATGGTTTTGTATGTTTTGTTATCGTACTTAGGAGTATTACTAATGCCGGAATTTTTGTTTGACGACTCACAAGCAGAAAGTCTGCTTACGTCAAATCACGAGGCCAGATTTACTGATAATGTGTCATTAGACCGGTTAAAAAAACTGGTTCCCAACTGTTCGCTCAATGGCATCAGCCTGCTACGCATCAGCGTTACTTATCGAGAACATGGCTTGCATGGGCGCGTGTTCTCTGTTGACATGGATATTTGGCACACTAATCTGTTTCGGTTCAGTGTGGTCGCAGGCTTAATGCGCACAACGTATGATTCGGCTATTGAGCATTCGTTAGAGGTACTTCGAGAGACTTATCCATGGCTTGAAGATCGGCGACCCCTAGGTGACCTTGAAGACAATATGGCCTAAAAAGGCAATACAAGAGGGCAGCGTGAGCCGCCTTCTTCTTGCATTTAAAAGCCGTGACATTCTCCATACCGAAAGTTGAGATGCGCACATATTAAGTAGCCTAGTGAATATAGTTATACAACCCAACTTCGTTGGCCGGAATGGTGCGATAGTCAACCGCGTTCCAGCCGAGGGTGGCGTTCATTTCGGAGACACGGATAGTGCCGTCGCCATTGACGTTTTCAACCACGCCGACGTGGCCGAAGTAGGTGTAGCCGCCCCAGCCGCCTTCGGTTTGCATCACCGCGCCGACCTCTGGGCTGTGATCAACCCGGTAGCCGTCTTGGCGGGCATAGTAGGCCCAGGTCGCGGCGTTACCCCAGTTACCACCGATAGGCCGGCCGATGGCTGCGCGGCGGTTGTAGGCGTAGTATGTGCAATAACCATAGGCGTAGCCATTACCGCTGTAAGCTCCAACCCGCGGCGCACTGCTAAACGAATAATAAGAGCTACGCGGCGCCACGTATCCAGGCCGTTCGTTAGTTGGCAAAATGCCATCAGGGATAATAATTTTTTGGCCAGCGTTCAAGCCGGTGAGTTCCAGGTTGTTGAAGGCGACAATCCGGCTTGAGTCGGACTTATATTTGTCAGCCAGGGTCTGCACCGTATCACCGGCTTTAACGGTGTAGATTACGCCCGAGGTGCCGAGAATTGTCAGGTTCTGACCGGCTTTGAGATTATCTGAGGTCAGGTTGCTAGCCCAACGAACCGTGTCGTCCGAAATATGGAATTTAGCCGCAATACTTTGCACGGTGTCACCGTTTTGCACCGTGTACTGTGTCACGTTGTCGCGGCCCGTTTGGTTAATCAACTGCGGTTTGTTGAGCCGGTCGTTATCGGTCTGGTCCATTTCGGTTTTGGCGTTTAGCGAAATTGACAAGCTCGACA
>DATLVY010000015.1:0-3391 GCA_035576845.1 Candidatus Acidiferrum sp.
AATAATATTTGGCTCACCCGTTTCGTTTTTGGCGCCAAAATCGTTGTACTGGGTCTTGATTAATAAGTCGCCGTTCGAGATGTTGGTGAATTTGATTGTGGCCGTAACCGTCTGCCCTGGGTTGGCACTCAAGCTAATAAGCGGCGGCGAGATCGAAAAAGCCTGGCCGGCATCGGCCAAAGCACTACGCTGCTGTAACAAAACGACGCTGCCAATCATCAGCAAAGAAACGACCGCCAGACAAGCTATATGTGGAAAACGTAGTCTCATCACCTTAAAATTGTACCGTATATTACCTTGTATTGGAACGTTAGAACGTCGCTGTTGCCACATAGGTCAACGTTGTCGTGTAGCTGCCGGCTGGCGTGGCGCCAGCGATGTTAGCAATGTACGATACGGTAAACAGCCGGAAGTTATCCGCCGCACCGTTCGTGACAACTTGGTCGCCAGACACAAATCGGTATTGGTTGGCTGTGTTGTAGCTGGCGGTTGGGTTGGCGGTACCGGAACCAGCTGGGTCGCTACCAACCGAAGGGGTAGTGTTCGCTTTGAGGTTTAGACCGAACTGTGAGTTGCCCTGGGTCGAAGCGGTTTGCGATGCCAAAGCCGTTATGGTGTTAGAGCCAGAGGTCAGGGTGTTGCCAGCTACGGTAATGGCATAGCCGCTTCCAGCGTTGGTCGATACACCAATTTGCGAGGTGCCGCTGCCGGTTGATGAAGTGGTGATAGTGCCAAGCGCCACGCTGCTGCCAGTCGCACCGGCGCAGCTGCTGCTCGTAACACCGCTGGTGCCGGTGCAGAATGTCAGCGTTTCGTCAACGGATGCCGTAACCGTTATCTGGTTAGCCGTGCTGGATGCTACGGTGCCACTATCGGTGGTACCGCCGGTGGTATCGATACTGGCGTAGGTGCTGATGCGGACGAAAAATGTCTGGTTGGTCGTTGTTGGGTTGGTGATGCTGCCAAGTGTGTAGCTGACGGCTCCGCTGGCTGCCGAGGCTGAGCGGGTAATATATGGTGCGCCGCCGGTAGAGTTATTAATGCTAAAGCCAGTCGCACCGGTCTGAGCGCTTAAGGTTGCACTGGTTGTTACCAAGCCAGTCGGTGTCGTACAGGTGCCTGAAGCGGTGGTACAGTACAGAAATTTAATAGAGCCAACAGTGGTAGATGAGGCTAAAGTAAACGCGAAGGCATGCGACGCCGTTGCACCAGCCAAAGAAGTACTCAGCGTCAGCGACCGGCTCGTTACCTGGCCCGCAAAAGCTGGTTGTTCAAAAAACGGCGAAAAGATGACCACTAGCAGCGTTGCTAGGTATCCCAGCCGTATCAGGAGAGCTCGCTTTTCTCTGATCATTTGCATTTTTACCTTATCTTTAATTTACCATAACCGGTTATGCGCGGTCAATCGCTTAATACTTGGCTCTTAATACGTCCCAACAACCACTAAAGTCTCGTTCCCCGAATAGCTCCCGCCAGGGGTACTGTTCGCAATATTTGCGATATAAGAAATAGTGTAAGTAGTTTGACCCGAGCTTTTGACGGCCGAGGCAATGGTATTGCCCGATACATATTTATAAGAGTTAGCCGAGTTATATCCAGCAGCCGCAGCGCCAAAACTAAAACTGCTGCTGGGGACCTGTGATGGATCAGCGCCAAATGTACTTGGCAAACTGTTTGCAACCAGATTTATGCCAAACTGCTCGGTACCGATTGACGACGCCGTGGGCGAGCTGAGCCCCGTCAGCGTGTGCACACCGTTATTCGGCGGCGAGCCTAGCACCGAAACCGTGTAACCATAGCTTGTGTAATTAAGCACACTAAAACTTGCCGTGCCCGTCCGTGTGAGTGAGGTATTTAAAGAGCCCAGGCTCACGCTGGAAGTGCTAACCAAAAAAGTTAAAGCCGGATCGCTGGTGGTTGTGGCGCCGGTCTGCGTCCGCTGGTGCGTAGCGTTTGAATCGCCCACTGCTGCGCCGCCGCCCAGCGTATCGGCCGCCTGAAAGCTTGGCGACGTCCCATTAATGCCACCGCCTCCGCCGACAAAATCTTCTTGGATCTGATAGTTGTTGGAGCTGCCGGCCACAAGCGGCAACGGCCAAAAACTGGCCACTGTTAGGCCAACTAAAACCAGCAGCTGCGCGCGTTTTTTGCGAATTGCTCCCACGCATATAATTGTACACACATTCCCCACCAGGCGCAGCCCGGCGTGCTACAATGCAGCCATGCGAGGTTACAAAAAACGTCAGCTTTTTTGCATATTCGGTGCCGCTGTTTGTGTTGCCCTGCTGCCCATCGCCAGCCACGCACTGACTATTACCCACTCTGGCGACATGACGGTTACCGCTCTGGTGCCGACCCCGCCACCCAGCACCGCGCCAACCATTGATTCACCAGTAGATAACGAATCGTTTACAGTTAAAAATATCCTGATTAGCGGGAGCTGCGTGACCAATCTGGTGGTGAGGATTTTTGATAACAGCCAGTTTGTCGGCTCCAGCGTCTGCGCCAGCGACGGCACCTATCAGCTGTCGGCCGATTTAAGCGAAGGCGCTAACGAACTTACCGCCAAGCAGTACGACGCGCTGAATCAGCCCAGCCCGCCCTCTGCCCCCATCACGGTCTTTTTTGCACCGCCAGCCAGCGTACCGAGTTTTCCACCCAGCGGTCAAGTCAATGTCGGCCAGCCGCAGATCGCGACGTTCGAGCTGAAAATCGATTACGACTATCTATTACAAAGTGTTTTTGTCGGCGAGCCGTATTATTTGCCGGTGCATTTTATCGGCGGCACACCGCCCTACGCGGTTAATATCGACTGGGGCGATGGCCAAAACGGATTGTTTAGCCGCCCCAACACCGACCAATTCACGACGCAACACACCTATGCTAGGGCTGGCGCCTACACCGTTAAAATCAAAGTTTCCGACAGCAAAGGCCAGCAAGCTTACATCCAGTTCGTACTGATTGTTAACGGCGCGCCGGCGCTGGGCGTGGTTCAAACGCCGTTTGGCGATATCCGCACCATTATCTCGGTTCCGGCGCTTATTTTAACGATTATTATTTTGCTGCTGCTTGGGTTTATCATCGGCTTTCTTATCGCCCGCCGCTCATCAGATGACGATGATGACAAAAAGAAACGCCGCCGCCAGCTGGCCTTATTCCCCCGCACCGAAGAAATAACCCACCAGCCCGAGGCACCAATCCTGCCAGCACCGGCACCCGTGCCAATGCCCGCTCCGCAACCGCCAAAACACAAAAAGAAACATCGCAAAAAGCACCGTCATCATCGTTGACCCACCGGCCTCAAAACCATACAATTAAGTAGTAAGCGTAAGCTGTTTTGGAGGCGTGTGAGGGGTAAACAATTCGGGCTGCTTTTAGGCGTGGCAATACT
>DATLVY010000016.1:0-11714 GCA_035576845.1 Candidatus Acidiferrum sp.
GTGTTATACTCGCTGTATGAAATTAACTGTATCTGAAATCAATGTATATCCGGTAAAGTCGCTGGCAGGTTGGCGCTTGGGTTCGGCCAAGGTAACCGGCACCGGCTTTGCCCGTGACCGCGAGTGGATGGTGGTTGACCAGCAAGGCGGGTTCATCACCCAGCGGCAGTATCCAAAAATGGCGCTCATCAAGCCAGAGTTGTCGGATAATACCTTAACCCTGTCGGCCGAAGAAGCCGGCAGTGTGATGGCGCCAATCGTTGAAGCCGGCACGGAAATTGCAGTGCGCGTGTGGGAAAGCGACTGCATGGCCATCGACCAAGGCGACCAGGCTGCCACCTGGCTCAGTAACTACCTCGGCAAGCCTTGCCGTCTGGTACGCATGGCGCCCGACTTTACCCGCCACATTAAAGAGAAATACCAGCTGCACGGCGACGAGTCGGTCGGGTTTGCCGATGCGTTGCCTTTTTTGCTTGTCAGCGAGGCATCGCTGGACGATCTCAACAGCAAGCTGGCAGAGCCGGTGCCCATGAACCGCTTCCGCCCCAATATTGTGGTCGCTGGCGGCAACGCTTTCCAGGAAGATACTTGGAAACGCATCAAGATTGGCGAGGTTATCTTCCGCGTCGTCAAACCCTGCGCCCGTTGCGAAACAACCACCATCAACCAAGCTACCGGCGAAAAAGGCATCGAACCGCTCGAAACCCTTGGCACCTACCGCACCGGCCCCAAAGGTGTAATGTTTGGGCAAAATATGGTGCAAGAAAACACGGGTGTGGTGCGGGTTGGTGACGTGATTGAGGTTTTGGAATAGTAGTATGGATTCGTTTTTTGATGCCGCTGAGTGGCGATCTAAAAAATCTATCGCGAGTTCCGCCGCAGGCGGCTGTCTGAGCAGGAGGTTTTTAGATTGACGAGGCTCAGCGGCATTAAAAGAACTAGCCTATGAACGAATGGCAAACAGCAAAAATAATGAGCACCCAACCAGCGGCCGAAGACATCCGCTCGATTGTCGTTGCCCCCGAAACTTGGCAGCCACACCGGCCCGGCCAGCACTACGAACTGCGCCTGCCCGGCGGCAACGTCTCCCGCAAATATTCAGTCGTCTCGGCACCATCGCGGCACGGTGAGCTGGAATTTGGCATCCAGCTCATCCCGAGCGGCGAACTTTCCCCCGCCCTGTGGGCACTCAAACCCGGCGACACGCTCGAAATCCGCGGCCCGCTCGGCGAGTCGTTCGTATTAGATACCGCAAACCCCGAGCCGCCTGTTTTCATCGGCGCCGGGTCCGGCATCACGCCGCTTATCAGCATGCATCGGACTTACCTCGAAATGTACCCAAATCTGGCGCCAGCCTTTATAGTGACCGCCAAAACTCCAGAGCGCATCATGCACCACAACACGCTGGTCCCGCACCTCATCACCCGCTTCACCGCAACCAACGGCCGCCTCAACATAACCTTTTTAGCCGAAAAGCTTATGTTGCCAGCTGCAAACCCACAACGCAACTATTACATCTGCGGCCCGCCCGATTTTATCGACACTATCGTCGACGACTTGCTTGAACTTGGCGTGCCTGAAGTATCTATTAAATCAGAAAGATTTATATAAGCATGCGGGGACCTAGCCTGTGAAAATAGAAAAAGAAGCAAGGTTTTATTTCCCACATTCCGAGCTAACACAGCTGATTTTTCGGCTTAAGAAGCTTGTTGAATACTCTTATTCTAACCACGAAGTAACGATTATGTACGACAACCCTAACCCCGATTTCTCTTTTTACACTCCGTCTATTGACGGGCGGCTGCGACTCCGGCACACCCACCCAATACATGACCCGCGTTTCGGGCAGTCGCAGCCCCGTAAGGTAGGTTGTATGGTCACTTGGAAACGCCGGTTACCAAACCAACAGGCTCCGGGCATCCGGCACGAGGAAGAAATTGAGTTTAGTGTTAACTCCAGCGAAGCAGCTGCCGTTACTGCTCTTTTAGAAAATGTTCTTCACTGCAAGCGAGTGTCCAGCTACGAAAGACGGCGGCATTTTTTCCACTGCAACCATATAGAAGCTACACTCGACGAGTTCCCCTACGGTCTCATGCTTGAATTTGAGCTGAAAGACACTGAAGACGAGGTGATTCTTATGCAAACTCTAGCCGACTTTGGCTTGGATGCAAAAGGGTCTTCAAGTTTATCGTGCGATGACAAGTATTTTGAGCTTTGCCAAAAAAAGAGTATTACAATTAAGCCTGATATCGTTTTCTCAGACACTACAATGCCATTGATTCAGTAGGCTTGATACTTCCCGTCTTGCGGTTAACCAGAAAAGTTTGTATCAACTTACGGGCTTTTTCAAGCACGCTAAATCTCTGGTAACTGAGTCGCGCCCTTGACAAACCGCCCCAAACAGGTGTAAACTGCGCCCAAGCTCTTTCAGCCTAACGCGAGGCCTTAGGTGGCCTAGTTTTTTTTGACAATCGTAAAGCGTCCTACTCTGCACCCAACAAGGAGATGCGCGTGTTCCAAACTAAAGAACGGCTCTTGCCACTAGCAGCAGCCGCATTGGCCCTACTACTTATCCTGACGTCTTTTACCTTCACGTCTTTGCCCGCCCGCGCCGCTAGCGGCTTCCCCGTCAACCTCTCGCAGGTTGGCCAAGGAGACCTTTTAACAACCGCTAACGGCTCAGTTACCATTCGCGGCGGCAGCTCCGGCTCTACTGACGCTTTTGAAACCTTTGCCCAGGATGGCAGCGTGGCAGCCGAAGTACCACTCAGTTCCACTATCGCCAGCACTGGCGCCAGCGCAGTTGACGTATCTACCAGCACGCTCTACATGAGCGTTTTCGACACCGCAGGTATCGCCTCTGTCGCCGCCTTTAATGGCAGCACGACGACGTGGTCCACCCAACTAACAACGTCCTGCGCCGCTACGGGCCAAACCCTTATACTGAACCCCGAGGCGTTGGTGGTCGGTGCGGATGGCAACGTATATGTTACCACCAGCCAAACTTGTGCGGGCGGTAATGTGTACTTCCTGTCCAAGCTGGACAATTCGACCGGCTCCCTGGTTTTCCAACAGCAGCTGTCTAGCCTTCCGGCTTGGCTTGGTGCCTTCAACGGCGGTGTCATCATCCAGGTTCAGCATGTTGCCATCCAATACATCGGTTTCGACGGCAGCCTGCTGGCTTCCGACCCGATCGATCTGGCTGGTGATTTTACTGAACTGGCCCGCGCCAATACGACTGACGGTAAAGTTGCGGTCATTTTTTGGAAGTATCCGAGCAGCAGCGTCTGCGCAGGCTACAACGGCCAGTACGTGACCCGAGTGGTTGAATACAGCCCAAGCGGCATCGTGTTTAGCTATGTCCCAACAAGTTGTGAATACCTGATGCCAATGGTTATTACCAGCAATGGCATGACTGTGGCGACAGGCAACGATGCAAACCAGACCCCGCAGTTGGTCGCACTCGACCCGGCTGGCAACCTACTCAAGACCGTACCCTTGGCCAACGACACCGGCAAATACACTAGCCTCACAGCTGATGTGAACGGCCAGGTGCTGCTAGCCTACCACGACCAGCAAAGCGGCGACCAAGCTGGATACGAATTTGAGCTGCTGGATAGTGGTTTGAACCAAGTTGCCAGCTACAATACGCTGCAGCTCGACCCAACAGGGCAGACTGACTTTGAGAACCTGCAAATTGGACTCTCGAACGGCAGGCTTTACCTGGCGCTGGATAACTGTAGTAAGTTTGGCTGTACAAGTAGTACGGCGAGATTCCTTTATGCGCAAGACATGGCGGGGCTGGGGATTGATTATCCACGGGGAGCACTTGCTCCGAGTGGACAGCCGACGCCTACGCCGAGCCCTAGTCCGACGCCTGCGCCAGGATTGAGCGTCAAGATCGCGCTGTCACCTGAGGACCCGCTGTTGCTGCGCCAAGTAACCTTCTCTGCATCCGGCAACGTGGCCAGATACCAGTTCGCCTGGGCTCAGACGGCACACGGCGTAACGCCTGGTACCCTCAAGAGCTGCAGCGCTCGAGCTGTGAGCTGTAACCTTGACTTTTCAGCTCCAGATCCGGGTACAACCTGGAACCTAATGGCTCGGACGGTTGATGGTTCCGGCAAAGCAGGGATGTGGTTTGTGCAGGGGGTAAAGATCCCTGCTTACATATACACGATGGTCTTTGGGGATTCTATATCCTCAGGACATCATCGTGACCACGGAGGCGCTACCGGTCAAACAACTTGCGATGATGCTGGCTACAGTTATGGACTTACTGTTTGGCAAAATCGGCAGCAACAACTGCCGGATAAGTGGAAGAAAGTTAGTTTGTACTTAAACTTTGCCCACAGTGGATTCTCGACCGGCCAAATCATTGATAACGCTGGAGCGGACGAGCAAAATGCTTGTAAGCAGACTATAGATGCTGTGGACGCGCCTTTGTCGCGCATGGTTTACATGCTGCAGCACAACAGTGGTTCATGGAATCTGGTAGTTGGCTCGGCTGGAATCGACGATACGAATTGGTCTGCCATCTTACCTAACATTCTCGTTGAGCGTGACAAGATCCAGACGAGAGCTCAGTGCCAGGCTTACGTTAACAAATGGACACTGCTTACTTCGCAACAAGTGAGAAGTGACATTAGTAGTAGCGTGGCTTATATAGTCCAACAGCTGCGGCAGGCCGACCCAGACGCTGATTTGAAATGGCTAGGTTATTATAACGTGGCGGGCACGGGCTCGGATGTGGCTCCTTTCACTCACGTGTTCATACCAGAAGTGTGCAAGAAGCCATTTGACGATGCCCTACAGACCTTGCACTCGCTTATTCTGGGTGCAATCGGCAGCTCAGGTGTGTCGTTCGTTGATAGTAACAAGGCTCTTGGAGGCAGGGATGACTTACTGCAAGATCTCTATGTATCAGACAAGTTTTGGCAGCTGAGCGGATGGCCACACCCGAATCAGAAAGGACAGAAAGTGATTGCCCAGTTAGTGGGTGTCATTTAAAAAATAGCTACTGAAAGAGCGCCCCAGACCATACGCTTCGCGTCACTGGTCTGGGGTATTTCATTTTCAGATTTTTCGTTATAGAATTTAAAAGTGCTTTTAGATCCATCGAATACCGCTTTTTGGGATAGCTTGTTAACACCTGTGATAATGTACTTCTTTGTGTTAGGTGCTTTCATGATTATCCTGACCTCATTCATCCTTGCATCTGTTGATAAAGCCTTCACGAAGAGAGCAACAATCGTGCTTTCCATTGGCATACTCGGTATTATTGTTGGCGTATTTTTACGAGGTTTTTCAGTCATTATTGATGGCTTAAGAACATTAGCACTCCTAAACGCACCACTAACGAATTACTTACCGGCTTATATTGTCGATCTGGCTTTCTTATTGGTAGTTTTGGCGCTGTTGTTTGCATGGCTTGATAAACATCTGAGTCTGAGAGTTAAAATCGCGTATGCTACCGGCATTTGCGCTTTTCTTATCCCCTTGTTTATTAACTAACGCACAAAAACAAGATTAAGAATTCCGTCATAGATTAACCCTCAAGGATATATTATGGTTAAGAGGACGGACCTCTAAATAATTTGGCTGAGTGCAGATAGTGTGCTTGGCGGTAGAAACAATCTTTTGCAACAACTGTATGTGAGCGGTGATACCGTTATATGGGGTAAAACCGGTTGGCCACACCCCAATCAGCAGGGCCACATTGTTCTTGGTACATATATTGCAAGTAAGATCGGAGGATAAAGATATATTGCCCTGAAAAACCATGGCAATAATCATTGAAAGAGCTATAACAACACCCTGGGCTAAGGCCTGGGGTGTTTAACTTGCCCAACACAAAATGGTATACTCACGGTAATGATTTTAAATTTTACGCCTCAAGAAAGATTAGCTCTATCTTTAGGGATAATCGACTACTACTCGCCAGCAATTGCTGGCTTGCTAATTCTGTTAACGATTGTATTTTTTTATAGGGATCGCCGTTTCAGCAAGAGAATCACCATACTATTAATTCTCCTTGCTATTACCATCCTACTTATTATGATTAACCGACTTAGCACTTTTTAGCCATGGATGTTATTTTTCTGGGTGTCTTATGATTCCAAAATTTACACCAAACGACGCCATTAATCTCTACGGATACATTACCCTTCTATATTGCGCGTTCATCTTTGCGCCAACGGCTCTTATTTTATACTTCGCCGATCATCGTTTTAGCATAAGGGTAATCTTGAGCACGGTTCTCTGGTTAGTCGCACTCGTTCTAGGTGGAATATTTTACGGTGCCTCATTTTACACTGCAATACTTACTTTACCAATTTGGTTCTACTTATGCTGGTCACTTTTAGTGGTAGCGGTTGTGCTTGCAAAACTTGATAGTAAGTTAAGCATGAGGGTTAAAATCGCCTATGGGGTAGGCATACTAACGCTCGTGGCACTGCTGCTTCTTGTTATTTAAACGCATGCACCTATCTTACTCAAACAGCGCACTTTGGGACACTCTACTAACTCCCCTGTTAGCCTACATATTTATTTTTGGTTCCCTAGTCGCTCTGCTGACAACTATTATGTTTGCGTTGATTGACCGCAAACCAAGCGGCAGGACAATCGTTGCGCTTTTAGGTGCTGCTGTTATCTTGGGAGTGGGTTTGGTGGTACGCGGCGCTTCCTTGTATTTAAATCCTGCCAACTTATCCAATGCCGGGATCGTGCCCATGGCCATTGTCGCGTTGGCGGTGATATTTGCGGAACTCGATAACCGTTTTAGTAAAAGAGTTAAGATTATATACAGCGTGGGCCTAGTCCTGTACCTTGTTCTGTTGCTTATTTTCGTATTTGCCTGAGGGAAACAATCCTAAAACAGCGTATTTAATCTTGATCGTCAAAATTAGGCACGTGTAACCCACAACCCCATACCAAGTGCTACTATTTATATATGCACACAATCACCGAAATCAGCATTGCGCTTTTACTACTGCTGGCGGCGGCGATTCGTAGTTTGCGTTTTGCCCCAAGCCGGCTGACTATTTTTGAGCTGCAGCGGCAGGCCGAGCAAGGGGATGGGCTGGCCAAGGCAGAGTTGCAGCTGCGCCGCGTGCGGACTGAGTTGCTGGCGCTGCGGCAGGTTATTGAGTTGGTGTGTATCGCCGCGATTGCGCTACTACTAAACAGCCTGCTTACATCCTGGCAGGCGATGCTCGGCGTGATGGCCGCTCTGCTACTAGTTGAACTTCTCGGCAATACGCCACTTATTGAACGTCTATCCCAAAAAATCGCCGCCAAGCGTCTGCCGTCTATCCTAACCCTGGCCAAAGCCTGGCACCCATTGCTCAAATTATTGGCCGGCCGCCATCCCGACGCCAGCCACGCGGCGGCTTTTTACTCGAAAGATGAGCTGCTGCACATGGTCGAGCACGACCATGGCATTTTACATCCGGCCGAGCAGGCGCTCGTGCAGCGCGCCCTCACCTACCAACACATCAAAATCAAAGACATTATGACGCCGCGTGCCTCGGTGGTCAGCCTCGACAAAAATGATTCGCTCGGCCCGCTAGTGCTCGACAATTTGCATAAGTCTGGCCAAAACCGTTTCCCGGTGATCGTGAAAGACCTCAACCACGTTATCGGCACCATCAACATGGCCGACCTGCTGCCGCTGCGCGCTGAGGTTAAGCACCCCAGCGATGTTATGAGCCACAAGGTTTATTACCTGGCCGAGAACTTTGGGATCGACCACGCCATTGCCGCCTTCTTGCAAACTGGCGCATCTCTGTTTATAGTAGTCAATGAATTAGAGGAAACTAAAGGTGTTATTAGCATCGAAACCGTTTTTGAGCAAATCGTTGGCAAATCAAACAGTCACGACTTCGACCGATACGAGGACCGGCGCGCGGTAGTCCAAGCTGCCACCGCTTTGCGCCATCGGTCCTAAAGCAGCTGTTTACTTTTAATGTAGGATACAATCATGAGAACACTTACAAAAGAATTGAAACAACATATCGGCAAACCGGTCACCTTGCAGGGCTGGCTGCACAAAAAACGCCTGATGGGCGGGCTAACTTTTATCGTTTTGCGCGACCGCAGCGGCATAGCTCAGATCTTGGTGGGCAAAGACGAGGCCGAGAAGCTGCGTGAAAAACACATTGGCAGTGTGCTGGAAGTTACAGGGACGGTGGTCGAGGACGAGCGCGCGCCTGGTGGTGCCGAAGTGCACGACGCCAAGCTAGAGGTGCTTGTGCCGGTCGCCGAGCAGCCGGCGATTGAGATCGACAAGCCGCTCAGCCACGAGTCCGAAAATCTCGACACCTTATTTGACTACCGCGTGGTCGGCCTGCGCAACCTGCGTGAGCAGGCCGTGTTTAAAATCCAGGCCGAAATTGTTGAGGCGCTGCGCGGGTATTTTCGCACCCATGATTTTACTGAAATCCATACACCAAAACTGTTGGCCGCCGCGACCGAGGGCGGCGCTGAGGTGTTTAAGATGGACTACTTCGGCAAGCAAGAAGCCACGCTCGCCCAAAGCCCGCAGTTTTACAAACAGATGATGGTCGGCGTCTTCGAGCGCGTCTACGAAATCGCCCCTGTCTACCGCGCCGAGCCCAGCGCCACCACTCGCCACATGACCGAATATATTTCGGTTGACGGCGAGATGGGTTTTATCACGCTGCAAGATTTGCAAGATTTTTTGAGCGGAATGCTCAACAACGTTGTTAACGATGTGTGGGAAAAATGTGCTGATGATTTAAAATTTTGGGAGGCCAAAAAGCCGGTCTTAACCGCTAAGATTCCCGCCATACCACTCGAGGAAATCCACGAACTCTATACCAAAGGCACCGGCACCAAAACCACCGGCGAAAAAGACATGCGTCCCGACGAGGAGCGCTGGATTTGCGAATACGCCGCCAAAAACTTGGGCAGCGAGGCAGTGTTCGTCAGCCGCTGGCCGCGGGTTGGCGCCAAGTTTTACCATAAGTTTAAAGACGACGACCAAGAGGAAGCCGAACGCGTCGACCTGATCTTCCGCGGCGTCGAAATCGTCACCGGCAGCTTGCGCGAACATCGTTACGACCGTCTCATCTCCCAGCTAAAAGCCATGGCCGGCGGTAGCCCCGACGCACCAGGGTTCAAACCATTCCTCACCGCTATGCAAGCGGGTATGCCCCCACACGGCGGTTTCGGCATGGGTCTGGAACGCCTGACCCAAAAAATCATCGGCCTGAGTAACGTCAAAGAAGCCAGCCTGTTCCCGCGTGACATCAATCGGCTGGTACCCTAGTTTTCTAAGCAAAAAGGGCTCTGGCTATCTCATGCCAGAGCCCCGTCTTACGGCAAATTTGTTAACCCTTTCTCACCTTTTGGTTTTGCCGTCGTGCAATCCGTTCTTTTTTTCTCGCCTGCCTCTTCCGCTCCTTTCCAGTGGCAGGTTTGACTGGCTGGCCTACTTTTGGAACCCCCGGTGCCCAATTCGGGAAAGGCAGTTTCCGGAAATTACCCACCAGCCGGCTATAAGAGCGGACTCTTTCAGTATCTTGGACAGTTTGAACCATCTAGTCACCTCTCTATCTCCAGACGTACCAGGCATACATATCCTGACACAGCAATTATTCTACCACTTGATAGGCTAGCAAAAAAACCTGCGACACTTTATACTGAGCTTATGCTTAAATTTATATACACTTTTTTCATCGGTATATTATTAGTGGCCTTTGTTGGCTTTGGAATATCGGCGTTTTACGCTGAGCCAGCAATGCCGGTCGGACCAAGCAGTCCGCCGTGCGACAGCATCAGCGCCAAAGATGGCACGACGGTACCAAGCGAACCTTGTGCTAGCACTTCCGACATGAACACCTACAACAGCAGATTTAGCAGCTGGCAAAAAGAGGATGAGACCTATCACCGCAATGTTTCGGTCATTGCTATCGCAGCGGCAATTGTCTACTTGGTTTCGAGTTTGTTGTTTGTGGCCAAGCTTGGCATGCTGTCTGATGGGCTGTTGCTCGGCGGCGTATTTACTCTGTTATATGGCATTGGGCTTGGTTTTGTGGTGCAGGATAACAAATATCGTTTTGTCAGCGTTTCGGCTGGCCTAGTCATTGCGCTGGTACTTGGCTACCTGAAATTCATAAAGCCCCAGCAAGCAGCCGAGGCCAAAAAGAAAGCTTAAGCGACGTGCGAACAAAAAAAGAAACCGAGCTGCTAGACCTCGGCATAAAAGTACAAGCTTTATTTGATAGCGGTTATGTGAACCGCAAACAGGCCTTGTGGCTTGCGTTTTTAAAAGGAATTCTGAGTGGCTTCGGCGCGGTTATTGGCGGCACTATTGTGGTGGCGCTTGTTTTATGGTTTTTAAGCTCTTTGCAGGAGTTGCCTTTTATCGGGCCGATTTCTAACTCGCTACAAACCAGCATTCAACAGAAACACCGTTAAGTTTATTTAATTGAGCAGCCAGATCGCCATATTAAGGATAGTTGCAAACAAAACCCACATAAGATAGGGCACCATCAGCCACGCTGCCGGCGCCGATACTTTTGCGAATTCTCGTATATTTAGCACGATGGCCAAAGCCAATATGATAATTTCCAACAGGGCAATAAACGGCTGATGCCAGCCAAAAAATATGAACGACCACAGAATATTAAGCATCAGCTGTAGTGCAAACGCACCATAGGCCAAACGAAGCGGACTCCCCTGGACAGGCGCTCGCCAGATAAGGTATACGGCAACGCCCATCAACGCGAACAGTAGCGTCCAAACCGGCCCGAAGATCCAACTGGGCGGGTTAAAGAACGGCTTAGCAAGCAAGGCATACCAAGTAGTGATTTGGCTAAAAGTCGCCAGCGAACCTATGTTACCAAGCAGCTCTACGCTAGCTATACAACCCGTTACCGCAAGCCAGTTAATCGGTTTTTGTTTAGCCATAATAGGTTTGCTCCTCCGACTATTTTTGCTTTTTAGGTTTTTCTGGCTTACTGATACCCTGAGCTTTGCGAATAATGGCAGCATTATATTGCTTGATTGCCCAGCGTAGCCCAAAGAAGAGCACCACGCCGCCAATCAGCACAATCAGGATAAGCTTATAGGGTATCACCCAAAATGTGGTTGTCGCGGTGAGAGTTTTGCCAGCGTATACTAAATCGAGTTTAGCAGTATAACGCCCAAGCAACCACACCGAAGGAAAGGTCTCGTCGAAACGGCGGATGCTTTGCGGCAGCACATTGCGCGGTAAGTTTGCCGGGTCACTTGGATCACCATTAACCCGAATCGAACCGACCGAACGGCCAAACATGTTGATAACACTAATGGTGCCGGTCGGCTCGACATGAATATTGCCGGTATTTTGAATGCGGGTTATGAAGTTAATTGGTCCGGTTTCAAAAAAACTAGATTTTGCATGCGTCAAATCGTCGGTGTAAAAACTCGCCACGGCTGCCTGGGTCTTGATATTACCAGAGACAGTTAGTAGTACCAGGCTGCCCAGACTTGCCGAAAGCGATACGCCGGTGCTTTCAAGCTCTGGCGCCGTACCGGTAAAGCGAATAACTGCATAGTGGCCCCCCGGTTCGGCGTTGGCGGGGACGGTAATGGGAAACAGCAGGGTTTTCGTTTGCTTACTCTTCAGGATAAAAGGGTCAGAGCTGGCGATCCACTGTCTTAATGAGTAAGTAGAATTGAGGTTGTCGTCAAAAATAATATTTGGC
>DATLVY010000017.1:0-7696 GCA_035576845.1 Candidatus Acidiferrum sp.
AGCCGTCAGCGCCAGTTTTGGATGCAGTGCGATACTGCAACTTCCAGCCCGTCATGTTAACATCGCTTGAAGTTGGATTATACAGTTTAATGTAATCGTCATATGTGCTGGCCCCATCAGCCGTTTGGACAGAGCTGATCATGACATGCACCGGCGTAATGGTGTCAGCCAAAACTGCGCGGGGCATAAGCATAATCATGCCTAAAACAAAAGTTGTCATAAGTGCAAATAAAAGTTTTCTCTTCATAGCACCACAGTATGCCTTAGGTTGGGGTGCGCTGTAAAGCTTTTTTTACTATAATTTATTATATGCTTGTACTACGCGACCAGTTTTTGAACGTACCCCTGATGAGCCTGCAAACAGGCAGCCGCCTTGGTACGACTTACCAGGCAATCGTCGATCCACGTCGCTTGCAAGTGGTGGCTTTTTATTGCAGCGGCCCGCATATCGACATAAAGCCTGCTGTCGTGCACACCAGTGACATTCGCGAACTCGGTACCATGGGCATTATCATCGACTCGTCCGACAAGATTATGGACCCCGAGGAATTGCCTCGATTACTAGAAATTATTAACTTCAATTTCCAGCTCGAGGGTAAGCCCGTTGTCGAAGAAAATGGCCATAAAGTCGGCAAAGTCGCTACGTATACTCTAGACACGACCACCTTTTATATTGCTAAACTGCACATTCAACCTGGCTTGTTGCAGAGCCTGACCTTAACCGAGATTTTGATCGACCGCTCGCAAATTATATCTGTTGACGATAAAAAGATTGTTGTTCGCCAAGCCGATGTGCGCGCCGAGGAGCCTGCTCCAAAAATCGCAATCAGCAACCCTTTCGGCAAGCCAAAAACCCAAGCCGAGGCTATAAAAACATCCGAGCAAAAAGCCGCGTAACCACTTGGCTTGCAGCAAGATTCGACAAACTGCTATAGTCCTCCATACCCACCACCGTAACCTCGGAAGATTTGCGATGGTTTGAAATAGTCAGAAATTTTGAGTGGTGCGCCGCCGGCTGCAGGCATAATATAGAGTTCGCTGCCATTTTTAGAAACAAGGAGATAGTCGTCGGTATACCAGCCGTACGGGCCGTACTCACTCAAGCGGGCCACATTTGTTGGGTTTCCCGCATTACTATCGCCGACATTGAGGTTATTTTTACCATCGGTGAGTGCCGCCCAGAAGGTTTGATTGCCAGAGGGTGACAGCAGGTAGGTCGGATAGTTCGTGGCATAGAGGCTCTGATCGGTAATGTCCGCCGCCAGACTCAACTTGCCGTCTTTATACTCGTAATAGTTACTATCATCTGGAATTTGAACAGCCACCGTATTAGGGCCATCATAGGTTATCAGCGAAAACCATAAACTATATTCGTTGAGCTTGCCAGTCACCGATTTGATTGTATTTTTATGGCTGCCGTCGGCATTAATCGTGTTAAGGGTGGCTGTTTTGCCATTCATGATGTTATAACCGGCATTATAACTTGCAGTCCAGCTGAGCGCATACAAAACGCTTCCATTTATAATAAACACGCTACTCAATTGTTGCTTGGCCCAGTTGCTCGTATCACTTCCCGAAGCCGCAGTTTGCTCCAGCTGCTTGAGCGTTTTAGTAGTCGCATCAAAGCTTTTAAGCACTTCCTGTCCTGGTTGCCAATCTAAAATATTGCTCCGATTGACTTTATAGATAAAGCTATCGCCGTCCCAACCGACTGGGGTAAACGAAGCATCGCCTTTGTCAATCGCTGTCAGCTGGCCGCTGCTTGTATCAATCAGATCGAGTTCTGGGTTGCCGCTGCTGCTACGCTGTGCTTGCAAAGCCAGATATTTCCAGTCGCGAGAAGCCAGGAGCACGGTACTCTGTGCCGTCTCGTTGCCCGTGCCTGCCAGCACTGTTTGGCGGTCAGAGCCATCCAGGTTAGTGCTAACAACGTCAACTTTCCCGCTCAGGTTAGATAAAAAGAAAACCCGGCCCGTCGGTGTTAGGCTAAAATTATTTTTAGTGTCGGCCTGTTCGGTAACCGTGATGGTGATCGGCTGGCTGTTATAGCCGCTTAATATCACCGTGCCGTCAACAGTCGCTTTGTTGGCAGGAAGAATGATAACACCCTGGCCTTTATCGTCAGTGGTGACACTCGAGCCGCCCGCGCTGACCGTCGCCTTAGCAACTGGCTTACCCGAGATTTTATTCACAACCACAACCGGCACTTGCCGGCCGGTAGCCTGAAAATGAACGGTTGGATAGTCAGCCGCGCCAAACACCGGCACCGTCACCTGTTGGGTTGCATTTTTGTAATACTTTTTGGTAATGTTTGCCGTATATTCGCCAACGGGCACATGTGCAAAAACCGCCTGACCCTGGACATCTGTTTTAGCCGTAAAACCAGCCAGCGTTACATCAGCCTGAGTAATTGGCTTACCGGTAGATTTATCGAGCACGACGATGGTAGCCTGCTTTTTAAGTACCAGGCCTAGCGCACCGTACCGCGTGGCTGGGACCAGATATAAAGTTGCGAGGATCACCACAACCCCGAGCCCAGCGGCCAGGCTAATACCCAACTTCGTTTTTAGAAAAGCTCCAAAGTTTTTATGAATTTTTAACGGCTTGGCTGATTCGACTGGCTGCGTAAGGGTTTCTGGGATATCGGGTTTTGGGATATCTTTAACGGGCACGTCGGTAAGCAGCGCCTCATCGAGCTGCGCCGCCTCTGTTTTTGGTTTGTCATCAGCTTTTTTATCTTTCTCGTCGGTCATAATGCTTGTCCCTTCCTGAAACTCAGCTTACTAAAAAACTGGTCTGGCTACAAGAAGCTTACGGCTTATAGGCCTGAGTGCGAACGCGCGAAACGCCCGACATATTTGCGACTTCCTGGCGTGTTTAGTCCTCGCCTACGCGTAATGCTTCTTTGATATCGTCAAAACCAAAACCCTGCCGGGCAAGGTATTGCAACAGCTTTTGCGGATCGTTTTTGAAGCGTGTCAGGCGTTGTTTTTTGGCGATGAGGGAACGCAAGGCGTCGATTTCATCATAAGCTTTTTCGGATAATGCTTGTGTAATCAACTCGTCCGAGATGCCTTTACGCTTTAGCTCCAGCTTGAGAGCACGCTTACTCATCGCCTTACCCAGTTGACGGCTTTCGACCCACAGTTTTGCAAACGCCGCATCGTTAATATAGCCCAGCCGCGTGAATGTTTCGATAATCTGCCGGCAGGCAGGCATATCAAACTGCTTGCGCCGGCAGTAATCCAGCACTTCGCGCTCGGCGTGCGGCCGCAGCAACACATAACGTAAAATCCTGTCATGTAGCTTACCAAAATCGCTGAGTTTTTTCAGCTCGGCCAACCTAGCCTGGTCAATTTCCAGCCCAACATGCAGCCGCGCCTCCAGCAATTGGCCCTGCCCCAGCGAAAACGCATATTTTCCATCAACAAACACACTCACCCGGTTAGGGTTTTTAGTTTGGGCTTTAATGGCAGTGAGTTTCATAGGCTTATTGTAGCTTACCGGTACATACCCAGCAGCACAATACTTGACTCCTGTGTATGTCTGTATTTTAATGCTATACAAGTAAGTAGGCCGAGACTACTGCTAGTGTTTAGCACTTACGAAAGGTAGGTGTGTTTTATGGCTGATAAACGACCGACGATTCACCACGTCTCTTTGCAGATCGAGCCAGGTACTCTTGCAGCGATCGCCCAGTTATTTGAGGGCGTGCTGGGATATACCCGCGAGGTCAAAAAGGACTTAGTATGGGAGGACGGTTCCTGTCTTTTTCGGGTCTGCCCAACCTTGAGATACCCTATATACAGATATCCGAACCTCGGGCTGGTCTGCTACCACACGCGCCTTCCACGCAAGGCACCATGAATCACGTTGCACTGTGGGTAGAGGACTTGCCAGAGGTAAAAAGAAAGCTTGAAATGTGGCGAAAGTTCTATGGCCACGAGGTTCGTACAGAGCTTGAAGGGAACAATCTGCTTGTTCGTATATCGGCAACGACCCAGTATCTAGAGCTAATAGCACTGGATTAGGCATCGATTTTTTCCGGCACAAATGCCTCGAGCAAACTCGAGGCATTTGCAATTCTTTTGAGGAGACGCTGCTAAATCTGCTCTTCAGCCGCTACTTTTGCACGTACTTTTTTGTCGATTTCTTTCAGAACCTCTGGATTCTTTTGCAGATATTCTTTGGCAGCTTCGCGACCTTGGCCGATTTTGCCTTCTTTGTAGTCGAACCAGGCGCCGGACTTGCCAACAATATTGTGCAGTACAGCCAGGTCAAGCACGTCACCGGCGGTGGAGATACCTTGGTTGTACATAATATCGAACTCGGCATTGCGGAATGGCGGCGCCACCTTGTTTTTAACAACCTTCACCTTGGTACGGTTGCCGATCACCTCTTCGCCAACTTTGATTTGGCTGGTACGGCGAATATCCATGCGCACGCTGGCGTAAAATTTCAGCGCCTGGCCGCCGGTAGTCGTCTCGGGGTTGCCAAACATCACACCGATCTTCATACGCAGCTGGTTCAGGAAAATAACGGTCGTTTTAGTTTTATTGATAATATGCGCCAGTTTACGCAGGGCCTGACTCATCAGCCGGGCTTGCAGGCCCATCTGGGCATCACCCATGTTGCCTTCAATCTCGGCCTGCGGCACCAGGGCGGCGACCGAGTCGATTACCACCAAATCGACGGCATTGCTGCGCACCAGTGTTTCAACAATTTCCAGCGCTTGCTCGCCGTTATCTGGCTGGCTGATCAATAGGTTATCGACGTCAACACCGAGGCGCTTGGCATAGGCCGGGTCGAGAGCATTTTCGGCATCGATAAAGGCCGCAGTGCCGCCGCGTTTTTGACATTCAGCAATAGCGTGCAGGGTGAGCGTGGTTTTACCAGAGCTCTCTGGGCCATAAATTTCGATAATACGACCCCGTGGGTAACCGCCGCCAATCGCCAGGTCAAGGCTCAGTGCCCCCGACGGAATAAATTCAACATCCGTCTGATGTCTATCGCCCAGCCGCATAATTGCGCCGGCACCAAAATTTTTTTCTATCTGCTCTCTGGCCAGAGTTAAGGCCTTCAGCTTGCCCTCGTCAACGGTCTTCGTCGCTGGTTTTGCTTCTTTTACTTCTTTCGATTTTTCAGTCTCTTTGTCAGCATGTTCTGCCATAAAACTCCCTCACTTCAATTTCTATTAGTATAACTCTTTGAGCCAACATTTGCTAAGTCTACAAGAAGCTGGGGCAAAAATGCAAGGGGGTTTTGAAAAATATCTGGCGTATGGTTAAATGACCCCATGAAGCCCCTGATTTTAATCACCCTTAGCCCCGACATCGACGATAGCGGCCGCCGGGTGCATGATGTGCCGGATTCTATCATCCGCGCGGTTGAGGACGCTGGCGGCGTGCCGGTGCTATTGCCGGTTGGTATTGAACTGGAGGCAGCTCAGGCGGTGCTGACGCAGGTGCAGGGCTTGCTGTTGCCGGGCGGCTGGGATTTTGAAGGCCACCGTTATCGGCCGGTAGCCGCTGCGCATCTCAACAATCCCGAGCCAGAACTTGACGCGCTTGACTTCGCCATTTTTCAGTGGGCACGCGACCAAAAGGTACCGACGCTCGGCATCTGCCGCGGCATGCAGCTGATCAGCCTGGAACATGAGGGCGACATGCACTTGCATTTACCCGAAGATTTGCCCGAGGCCGAGGAGCACAAGCCTGCCAACGTGCCGCACCACCAAACCGTCCACGAAGTAGCCGTCAAACCAGGCACCCTTTTGGCTTCGATTGTTGGCGAGCAGCCGTTTCGGGTTAACAGCCGCCATCACCAGGCGGTGCGCCACCCCGGCGAGGGCGTGGTTGTTTCGGGCACGGCGCCCGACGGAGTTATTGAGGCTATAGAAGTGCCGAGCCAGCCATTCATGCTGGGCGTGCAGTTCCATCCGGAAGACCTCTATCGCACCGAGCCGACTTCGCGCAAATTGTTCGAGGCTTTTATTGCCGCCGCCCGCGCGTATAATAACAGGCATGCATAAACAACCAGTCACTTATTCTGTCTCGAAAGTCGCCGACAAGCTTGATTTTAATGATACCCCGCCCGGAGAAGCGGTGTGTTTTGAGCATGACTTCGGCGCATACAGCCTTGAGGCGCGCATTTTATTTAACCAGGCACGCGACTGGCCGTGGGTGATGTCTATCCACGGTGCCCGGGCCGATTATACCGGCGCCAACCCGACAAATTTTGCGCTGCAGCAGCACGGCATTTCGCTGCTCACCCCAAACCTGAGTGCCCACAATGCCGCCAGCCCGATCCCGCTGGAGGCCGGCACACCGCAGCAAAACATTGATGAGGCATCGGCTTTTTACCAATACCTCGATCCGGTGCGTCCAAAAACACTTATCGCCATGAGCTTGGGTGCCGTATCGGCCCTTAAAATCCTCAGCCAACAGCTTGATGAAATTGATAAAGTCGTGCTGTTTGGGCCAGCCGTCTACCCAGTTGCAGCTTACGACAAACATTATGTCACCGAGCTGCCGCCTGTGCTGCGCGCCGTGGGTTACCGCGATAACGATGTCATCGAGCCGCTGAGCCGGTTTAGGGGCAAGCTCCTGCTGGTCAAGGGCGAATATGACGGCCTTGATGCTACCAAATGGGGCAAGCCCGCTGGCCACGCAGCTGGCGAGGTTGAAATTAACGGCGCTAAACACTACAGCCCAATTCCCAAGGAGGTCATCGATATGATTATCGGCGCTGTTCCGGACGGCCGTGCCCGGCTGCTCGAGATCCCCGGAGCCGGCCACTCGTTCAATACCTGGGCCCGGCAAAATCCCGACAAAGCCCCCAGCTTTATCGCCCAGATTGCTGATTTTATTCTAGATAATCACTAAGGTTACCTTGTGGAACTTCAGCCCAAGCTGCTAGAATAAGACCATCGTGACTGCGCCAGCCCCTCCCCCTACAAACGAACTGTACTGCAATCAGCGCCGTCTTGGCCCACCCCTTTTTGCCGCCCTGCGCGGTATGCTCGATTCGCCGCAGCCGCCCGAGATTGTTGGCTTTTTAGAACAAGGCAGCGTGGGCGTCGAGAATCAGTCCTGCGCCATCGCCTCGATGGCCACGGCTATTAATCTGCTCCTTGGTAAGCCAGTTTTAAGCCTCGAAACCACCCCAAAAATTGTCCGCAAGTTATTGGAGTACCACAACAAATTTACCGTTCTCAACGCCGATGGCTGGCAGCCCTGGCAGGTTTTTAACCGGGCCGGGCCGCGCTATCACTCTCTGGCGACTGTCGCCCAGGCATGCGGGCTAGATGCCCGTGTGGTATGGTATCCGCTGCCTAACTCACCGGTAATCCTGCCTTTTCAAGCTGTTCTCCGGCACATTCATGACGGAGGCGTGGCCAGCGTTTCTGTCCGCAATAAGTTTGCCGGAGAAGTAACCAAAAGCAGCTACAGCACCAACGATACCGTTGGCCACATCATCACAATTTGCCGCGTGTCTGAGGCGAGTGATCCCAACCCGCAGAACTGGACGCTGGAAGTGGCCGACCCGGTGGCCGATATCAATGCGCCTCCGACCATGACAATTCCTGCAGACACCCTGCTGCGCTACAGCATGGCCGGCACCCGGACCGTCCGCGGCGTGATATATGATGCACGCGCGGGCATGCTCGATGACTTTGCGCCCTTCCAACCACCCA
>DATLVY010000018.1:0-5194 GCA_035576845.1 Candidatus Acidiferrum sp.
CATTCCAAAAACCTAAACTAATGCTGAGCAAAATAATACCAAAGATGTAATAAGCACTGGTGTGCTGCCCCAGCAAGTACGAAATCGCCGTCGCCACCGCTAAAATAATCACCAGCGGATTGCCCGTAGCCTGGCGGTATAAAATCTTCCAGGCATTAAGCTCACGCGACTGGACCGTGTTGAGCCCATACTGCTTTTGCCGGCGTTCGACCTCGAGGTGCGACAATCCCGTCGCCTTGGTATCAAGCTCTTGCAAAACCTTGCGGTCGGATATATTCAGAAAGCGCGAGAGGTTAGAGATCATAAGCAATTTATACACTATTGACTAGGGGTGTGTCCAGGCGCTCTCTTGGCAACTGGCAAATCTCCGTGCACTCCCCTTTTCAAAAAATAAGATTAAGCCTATGCTGTCTGTTGGATGGACAAACAGCATAGCCAGCATTTTCAAACGATGCTCAAGACATTGTAGACGGTAATGCCAGGGTACCACCACGGCGCGGCCCGGTGCGGATCGGCCAGCAGATGGCTGAGTGTGTTATCGGGGCACAGCCGGTAAAGCTGGGTCGTCTCATCACTTTCGTGATACACCGCCCCATCCAAAAGGTAGTACCCTGCATACTGCAGGCTAACACGCGGACATCCCCGAAGGAATGCTTCACGCTTTTCTTGCAGCGAGGTTACCAGATACTGAAAACGCTTCTGAGATTCCGGCCTGACGTAAAGCAACTCCTGTCCATAATAGGTGTGCTCCCATCGTTCGCCAGTTGGCGAGATGGCAAAGCCGATCATCAGCTCGTGAGGCTTATTTCGCCAGTAAACGAACCACTTGTTCGCGGTCGGGACCATCATGGCCTCATGCTGATGTGGATATTGTTCTGTGTCATCTTCATCATCTGGATTTGCTGGTGGCCAAATGTTATCAACCACGCCCTTCTCAACCAAGAGCGCTCCGGTTAGCACCAGCAACTGAGACAATACAAGACACTCTTGCCCAAGCACGCTCATGTCGGGCAACATCGGCAACTCCGCAAGGAAATCAATTGAATTCATGAGACATTCCTTTCAACTCGCAAAAACACATCACAACCAATTTGGTTGCTGATTTTTACATTGTACAAGGCTTTTAGCCATGAGCCAATGTGTTTATAGTCGCCCAAGAGAGCATAGGTTGATAAACAAAAGCGTACTCTGCACATCTACCTACATAGATATGCAAAATACGCTAGCGCGGATGGACTATTGCAAATCCGCAGCGAACGACTTCTCCGCCCAAGTCGCATCGGTGTAGCCCAGTCTCTCTGCTGTCTTCCAGCGCTCATCCCATTCAGCTTCCGTGAGGTTCAACTCAGCCGCAATTTCGGCAGCATTTTTAACAGCATCGAGGCTGTCAAATGGGCCAAATAACAGCGAATGTCTATCAGAGGTGATCAGGTCGAGGCTCCATGCGCCAGGATCTGCTAACCCTGGTTTGTTGGAATTTTGAGAAATCGAGCCGACCCTCTTGCCATCTCGGAAAATATCGAAGTGCGGCTTCGAGCTGTCGGGTTGATCCAAGGTAATTGCCATAATGATAACCTTTCTGCGAATCGTGTAGCATTGTAGTCTACACTACTTTATACAGCCACGGTGGCTATAAAACTAAGTTATTATGATTTGTCGCCTGGCTAAAGTCAACCGCAATTGTTCGCTTTGGGCAGCCGGGCAGTTGACATAACGTTCATTTTTATGTTATATTACGTACGAGATCGCCGCTGCCGGCGATTATACCTTTGTAAGTTTCTGTTAGAAAGGAAACTTCATGCGCTTCTCCAAAGGCGACACCTCTGTCGCATGCAAAATCTCCTTCCAGCTTGACGAGGCTATCAAAAACGGAACCTCTTTCCGTCTCCGGACAACTCGCGGCTTTCTCCCTGCGCCGATAACCATCTCCAGCGTTATCTGTAGCGCTGGTAAGGCAACCCTGCTTTACCGAAGCCCCTGGGACAGCCATTCGAGCTTTAAGGAATTCGGCCCCGGCTGGGAGGTTCACCTCGGAGGTACCCTCTCCCTTCCGACCGTCCTTTTTGTTGAAACGGAAGGTCTAACAGAGGAGATTTGGGAGCTGGTCGCTTTAGGCAATTAAAGCATCGGGCGTCACTGCATGGTTGCAGTCGGCGTCTTTATTTTTTTGTTTTCTATTGACTTGAATGTCACTAGATGTTATAAATTGGTGAGTGTCAGTGTTTTGTTATGTTATGGTAACTAGTTTGTAAGGAGTTGATCGAACGTGTACGAACAAACGTATCTGGGACTCTGCAAGGTGCTCCTCGACGGTACTTATTCGGTTAGGGTTTTCGGCCCAGGCAACCACTTAGCCGGCTCACTGGTTAGCGGTAGAGTCAACCAGTTACTTGTCCAAGGTGTTGAAGTAGCTTTTTCGGCCGAACAGCGAATACTGCCGATATCGTCAACCACATCACAAGGCACCAGCCTGTCAGTGCCAATAGGAGCCACTGTTTCCTATAAAGTTCTCCATGGAGGGGTTATTGAGCTAAGGCTGCCTGATGGAGGCCGTGCACTGTTTACGCCAAAAACCGGCACTGATTTGTAGCAAAGGCATTTACAGATAAGTTGTAAGTCCCTCAATTTTTCAGTCGCCCTTAAACGCTTGCTTCGCGAACCGTAGAAGCTCTAGTATAGGCCTGGTTCAAGCAGCCGCGGATCCTGAGACTATACCCCCAAAAAAAGCGCACAAGTGGAGTACTACCCCTGTGCGCTTTTCAATTGTGCACTTGTTTCTGTAGGCTTTTAGCTCGCTGATTAAATCCCGCAGCTGGGCCGCCTGCCCAAACTTTAAAGGTTTCGGGGTCGTTGGGAAGTTCGTCACCGGCGACAGCGCATTCCCATCAGTTCTCTTCATGGAGACCGAAGGTCCTTCAGCCACCACTGCTTGGTGCGCAGATGGACGTTCTTATTTTGTTGGAGAAATTGACGGACGTGATTATACATGATATAGTAATATACATTCTGCTACAGCCTCACTTCAAGTAGCATTCGCCCGCCGAAAATAAATCTGCGGGCAGGAAAAGGAAGGTACTTTATGAAGGTTTCTCGCTTCGTCATTAAGATGCCTGGTAGTCGAGACATCACGGTTCTCTCGACTACTATGGAGTCATTACTGAAAAACCTAACCATACTCGAGGCGAGCGTCGTCTTTGAGGTTGAAGATCAACGCGGTATCGTCGCCATCTGGCGCGGCCACCAATTCCTTGGCTCGCTCGAGTTACAGCTCAGCCCAGCCCTGATCCGACGTTACGCTGGATATGACGTTGAGATCACATCCGAGGTGGTAGATGCCGACCCATCTCTACCTATCTTTCTGACTCAAGAAGCCCATGCGGCCTTGAGGCAAGCCGGAGCAATTCCAAGCACTGTTGGTTTTGTACCCTATCAGCCGGGTGGAGACCAGCAGTATTACATGACCGGCGTGTCGGCTATCAAGGAAGAGGAAGCGGCTGCATTGAAGAGAGGTTGCATCTATCTCTCAATCGCCTAAACTTTGGCCATCTGCTCCTGGGATATAATCCAGGACTTAAGCAGGTGGCCTTTGTAATAATCTTATTGTTTTTTAGCGCTTTTTAACTCTTGAATAATATCCCGCAGCTGGGCTGCCTGCTCGAACTGCAGATTGGCGGCAGCTAGCTCCATTTGGGTGGTCAGATCCTTAATGACGGTCGGGATTTCATCTTTAGGAATACGTTTTAGGTCGCGCTTGGCCATTTTGGCTTCCTCGGAAACGGCAGTATGCATGGCGGCGCCAATTTCTTTTTCGATGCCGTGCGGAGTGATGTTGTGCTCGGTGTTGTACTTTTCTTGGATGGCACGGCGGCGGGTGGTTTCGTCCAGCGTCGCTTGCATGCTTTTGGTCACACGGTCGGCATACATTATGACATGGCCGTCAACGTGGCGGGCGGCGCGGCCGACGGTTTGGATAAGGGCTTGCTCGCTGCGCAAAAAACCTTCTTTATCGGCATCAATGATCGCGACCAGGCTAACCTCGGGCAAGTCCAACCCCTCGCGTAACAGGTTAATACCGATCAGCACGTCATACACGCCGGTGCGCAGATCGCGCAGAATATCGGTGCGCTCTAGGGTGTCGATATCTGAGTGCAAATAGGCGGTTTTGATGCCGAGGTCGGCCAGATAATCGTTAAGATCCTCGGCCATACGTTTGGTCAGGGTGGTCACCAGCACGCGCTGGCTTTTGGCGGTGGTATCTCTAATTTCGGCAATCAGGTCGTCGATTTGGCCGGTGGTTGGGCGAATTTCGATCGGCGGGTCGAGCAAACCGGTCGGACGGATGACTTGCTGGGCCGGCTTACCACTCCGAGCAAGTTCGTACTCGGCCGGCGTGGCGCTGACATAAACCACTTGGTTAATATGCCGTTCAAATTCGGTGAAGGTCAGTGGGCGGTTATCCAGCGCGCTGGGCAAACGGAAGCCGTAATCCACCAGCACCTCTTTGCGCGCCCGGTCGCCATTGTACATGCCGCGCACCTGCGGGATGGTCATGTGCGATTCGTCGATGAACAGTAAGTAGTCGTCCGGGAAATAATCCAGCAAGGTGGCCGGCTGCTCCCCTGCTTCGCGGTCGGTCAGGTAGCGGCTATAGTTTTCGATACCCTTCACGAAGCCAGTTTCTTCGAGCATTTCGAGGTCGAACTTAGTGCGCTGCTGCAGGCGCTGGGCTTCGAGCAGTTTGTTTTGGCTTTGAAATTCTAGCACACGCGCTTCGGACTCCTGGCGGATTTTGCCAATCGCCACCTGCAGTTTTTCGCGCGGCGTCACGTAGTGCGAGCCTGGGAAGATACCGACCTCGTCCAGCTCGCGCAAGATCTCGCCCGTCAGCGGGTCGATTTCGGTCATGCGCTCGATCTGGTCACCAAAAAATTCCACGCGGTAGGCTGTTTCGCCGCCAGCCGGGAACACATCCACCACGTCACCATGCACGCGGAAAGTTGAGCGGTGAAAGTCAATATCGTTACGGTGGTACTGAATGTCGGTCAGGTGGCGGATAAACTTGTCCTGCCGGCGCAGCTCGCCTTTGCGCAGATGCAGTGCCATCACCGAGTAATCCTCCACGGCGCCGATGCCGTAAATACAGCTGACGCTGGCGATAATAATCACGTCGCGCCGAGACAGCAGCGATTCCGTC
>DATLVY010000019.1:0-2750 GCA_035576845.1 Candidatus Acidiferrum sp.
CCGCCGACGCTTATAGTGCCGTCGACAATAATAATTGGCCTCGTCGTACCGACACCAGCGGACGTTATGATTTGCACCGCTCCGCCGACGCTGAGGTTGCCCGGGATATACACATTGCCCGAAACGGTGATTTTGCAGCTGTTGCCCCAGCTTACCGTGGTGCCGGTAATTTTGACATTTGCCGGCAAGGTGATAGATTTATTGCCGCTGCAGGCGTAGGTGCCGCTCGTTCCCGAAACCGTTGTCGTGACGCCGCCGATGATTCCGCTGCGGTCGTAGGTTGGCTGTGATGCTATGGGCGCTGTGCAGCCGACCTCCAGCCCAGCCCCGCCGTTGCCGGTTTGGATATTATTGTTTGGCCCGGTGCTCGTTTGCCCGGTCGCGCAGACCGTGCCGTAGATATTGGTGCTGGGCGCCATGGTGATGGGCTGGGTGCCGCTGCAGACCTGTGGATAAGTTGGGCCGGGGTTGGCGCCCGTTGGACAAGCGTCATTGCCGGCATCTACCGTCACCGGATTGGTAGCCGTGCCGATTTTAGAGGAGCCATTCATGGTGATCGTGCCCGCGACATACACGTTGGAGTTGGTGACGTTGGCGCTTCCGCCCAAAATCAAACCGCCCGGGCCGGTCACCACCGAAAAGCCGCTGCTAGCCGTGCCAACCACGGTTACTTTGATTTTGCGGGTAATATATGGCGTGGTGTCGGCGCTGGTACGGTACAGCAAGCCGGTGGCGACGATGGTTTTGGATTTGTCGGCGTTGTCGGTGATGGTCGTCGTGAATGTCCCCTTGCCCTGTGCGGTGTTGCTAAAAAATTGCTGAGCAGTGGGATAACCGCTAAACGTGTCGCTTGTGTTAAGCTCGTTGACAGACTGCTCGATACCCGCTTCGGCCACCAGCTCGGCATTTTGGACAAACTCTTCACGCACCGTATGCTGGTATTGCAGCACCACCAGCCCGGCGATTGACAGCGCAACGGCGGTCAGCAATGTGGTCATCACGATAGCCGAAACCAAAAACCAACCCTGTTGTTTACTCATTTCTAAAGACCATCCTCGTGGTATAACTTGCGCTTATGGTCTGGGCATTAAGCTTACTGTTCAGTGTAACCGAAATCTGCACTGCCCGGGCATCAGTCGGGCTGACAACCACGCCGCTGGCGTCGTAGTAGGTTACGCTCCAGTTAGCGACGTTGGTGGCAACGACGGTGTCGGCTGGGCATGACGAGCTAGCTACAGCTGCCGGACAGGTGGTGGTAGCCGCGTCGTTGGCGCTATCAGATTCCAGTGTTCGCCGGTACAAGGTGCTGCCCGACAAAAAGTACACCTCGTTATCTTTTTGGCTGATGTATTTAGAGGGGTCGCTGAAAATAATGTTATTCGAGCTATCCACCGCCACCTTGGCGAGCACTAGCGTTTGGCTCCCCGATTGCCAGCCGTACTGGTTGCCCGGCGCATTAGCATCGGCCCAGCGATTGTTGAGGTCGGCATTGCCAGATAGACGGATATCACCCGTAACGGTATCCAACGCCGTTTCGGCGCTGGTCAGCAAGTCGGCCCGTTTTTGCGCTAGCGACGATGCTTGCAGCCAAGTGGTGATAAAATTAGCCAAGCTCAGCGAAAGCACGCTCATCACCAGCATAACGACCAGCATCTCGACTAGCGTAAAGCCTTGGCTTTTTTGTTGTTGTGCTCTTCGCCCCATCCTATTGCCCCTGCCTTATGCCGATTATGCCAATGTCGGAACTGAGCGTTACGTTTTGCGCCTTGCCGTAATCGGTGTAAGTGATGGTCACGTCAATGCGCCGTAAACCTGAGGCTGGCTCGCTGACTGTGGCGGTTCCCGCTTTGCCTAGGGGCAGCTGCGATGGCAAGCTGGCGGTAAAATTAATGGTGCTGCCGGGGGTAAGGGCGTCGTAGCCGCTGTTGCGCAAATCTTCGATTTCGGTCCGTGCCGCCCGGACCGCAATATCCAAATGCTGGCTCTGCACTGACATTACCTGTATCAGATAGTATAGGCCCCCTAAACTGCTAATTACGATACCTAAAACCACAATGGTCACCACTAACTCGACAAGCGTAAAGCCATGCTGGGTTTTTGTGTTTACGCATTTCGCACTGCGAAATGCTCTTGGGGAACGAAGTGCGAAATGTGTGGTGTTTTGAGCGCGTGCCATTTGCTTTATTATAAAACCGCTTGTGCTCGAAGCCCAAGCGGTTTTATGCTGTATGCCTTTACCTTAACTAGTTAGTGACGGTAATGTCGTCGGTTGGCGAGGTGCCGCCAAAGATTGTTCCGGCAGCCACGGCGCTATAGCCAGTGCATGGAGTCGCGCTGTTGTCGCAGCCGCTTGGGGTAGCAGTGTAAGTATAGCCGTTACCAGTGACGAACTTAGTCGAAAGAGTCGTGTTGTTGCCTCCGGTCGAGCTGGCCAGCCAGGTATTAAAAGCCGCCTGAGTCGTTGGGTAATTGCTGCTGTTGGCATTATATTCGCCCAGCTTGTTACGTACTTCGGCCAGTGTCGACTGCGCATCAGCTTTGTGGGCTTTGTTTTGCGCGCCGCTATAAGCCACAAACGCGATAGCCGCCAAAATACCGATAATGATAATCACGATTAAAAGTTCAATCAGTGTAAAACCCGCTACTTTATGTTGTGAACTTTTTGCTTGCATACCATTGCCACCTTTCATGTTTATACTTTATGTTCGATAGTTACTATATCTTGTTGGTATTATCGCTTATGCTTATTG
>DATLVY010000020.1:0-3913 GCA_035576845.1 Candidatus Acidiferrum sp.
GGGAGTCGCTGGTGATGCCGGCGCGGGCGTAAGTATCGATGAGGGCTTGGTCGAGGTCGGATTCCTCAATCGGCGACAGCGACGGCATAGCAATACCGCTAGCCGAAATCTGGACGCCGCCCATCATCAGGCGCAGCAGGCCGTGCAAGGTGATGAGATTGGCACGTAGGCTATCTTCGGCCTCATCGCTTTCGATTACCCTCGGCAAATCAAACGGGTTAATGCGCGTGTCAGAGTTTAGCGACAGATTAATATACGTGCCGCCGACCGCATCGCACAGCCGCTGGTATTCGTTTTCGGGGTCCAGAATAATCACCTCGATGCCCATCATCATACTGCGCAGTGCCTCGAGCTTAACGGTAAACGATTTACCGGCACCGGATTTAGCGAACACAACCATGTTGGCATTCTCTAGCGTGTATCGGTCAAAAATCACCAGTCCGTTATTGTGCATGTTAACTCCGTACAAAATGCCGTTTTCCTGGCTGAGGTCGGCGCTGGTGAACGGGAAGCTGGCCGCCAGCGCACCGGTGTTCATGTTGTGGCGGATTTGCAGCTGGTCGGACATTTGCGGCACGGTGGAGTTTAGCCCTTGCTCCATCTGGCTGCTGGCAACTTTGCTCATTACCAGCTGCTGGCCGAGCATCGTCTCAATTTTATGCTGCACAAAATCGAGTTCGTCGAGGTTATTGCCGTGCACGGTGATGTACAGTCCCAGGCGGAAAAAGCGCTCGGCGCCAACCTGCAGCTGGGTGCGCAGTTCCTCGGCGTCTTGCACGGCAGCTTCAAGCGCCGGGTCGCGAACCTTGCCATGCTCCTGGTTGATCGAAATGCTAGCCTCCAGCTGGCCGACTTTTTTGCGCAGGTTATTGAGCACGACCTGGCTTTCAACCGGGTAAACAAACATCGATACATCAATGACTTCGTCGATATTGATGATGGGGCTCATCCAGCCGGTGTAAATCTCGCGCGGATAAGCATATACATATAACGTGCGCAGATATCGGGTACCTAGCCGAAAGTAGGATGACTGCACTTCAATCGAGCTCGGCGCGATAATATCACGAAGGGTGGTGATACTGCGCTGAAACTCCTGCTCGATCTCGTGTTGCTCGCGCTGGCGCTGCTGTTCGGCAATATCAATTGGGTCGATTTTCTTTTTGGCCATCTAAATACCTCCCTGGTTAAGATCTGGCGGCTGTAGTGGGCCACTGGCCTTAACGGTAACCGGCGCGGTTAGATTCTCAAAATTGCCAAGCGGCTGGCGGACAGCAGTGTCGGGGTTGTACATGTTGTAGAACAGCTCGCCGAGCTCTTTGGTGCTGAGCTGAGTGCTGCGGATACCAAGCTGCATCAGGCCAGACACGACGGTCTGCACCCGGTTGCGCAGTTCGTCCTTGGCTTTTTCGAACGTCGCTTCGTTAATATGTACCTTTTGTTGAACCTGCGGCGTTAGTAAAGCCAGCAGCATATTTTTGCTGGTGTTTAGCGTACTGTCAGCATCGGCTGTAAAGAAGTATGGGATGGCGATGTAGAATGTTTTTTCCATAATGTTGGTTTCCTGGGCGATGTTGGCAATAAAATCGATGTAATCATCCATCAGCACCCCAAGCAGCATGTTGTCTTGATCGCTGCGCAGCTTGGCCAGCTTGTCAAGATACGGTCCGATGTCAACTTTTTGCGAGCGAATCAGTATCTGAACAGGAAAATACAGAGAGTTTAAAAAGTTTTGGTATGCATATTCGACGCCTTCCCGTTCTCGGTCACTCATCAGATCGAAGTTGATCGAGCGGCAAGCGACGACGGCGCGCATGCTGCCGTCGTTCATAATGATAAAATTATCGCGCATCTCGCCGATGAGCAACGAATTTTGGGTGCTATTTTGCGTCCGCTTGTTGATCGGCTGCGTTACTATCGTTGGCTGTTGGGTCGGTGCCGCTGGTGGCTGCACGGGTGTTAGCGCAGCATTGGGCAATGCCGGCGGCGGGCTCACTGGTTGGCCCCCGAGGGCGCTATTTGGTGCTGGTGGTAGTTGTGATGGTTCCATATGTATTGTGATGTAGGCCAACTCCTAATGGAGCGTTATGACCACTTCCTCATCCCCTTGCAAACGATGCGCCTCACGAGCGATGGCGCTAATCGACAAGTCGTCGTTATGTGCTAGCCTCATTATACCAGGCGAGACCGGCGGTGTCACTTTGCTTATGGTTGGGCTTGGCGGTTGTGGCTGAGCGGGAGCTGACACAGCAGATGGCGCAACGGTTGCTGTAGCGCCGAAGGGCTGTACGACTTTTTGGTGGATTGTTGGATATGGATTAAAACGTAAATTTGGCTCAGTTTCTGCCCGGGGCTCGGACGAGGCTGCTGCCTTCAGGGCCGTTTCAAATGGGCTGGGTGCGGGTACCGATGCCGGTTGTGTTGCGGCTTGGCGCATATTCTCTAAGGTCACTTTACGCTGTTCCTCGTTCTTTTTGGTGAGCAGCTTGTCGAAATTTTTGGCAAGGTCAGCGTGTTCGTCCATAACGTCGGTGGCGTTGGCCGCTTCGTTAACAAGTTCTGGCGAGACACTTGCACCGGCTGGACGGGTAACGTGTTTAAATGACCAACCGCGGCTATCCATAATTTGGCTTAGATACTCCAGCCGCCGCTCGGCTGCCTCGCTGGTCAGCGTGTGCAGCAGTGGCGCGTCTGTTTGCTTTGGCGAGTCAATTTCGATAAGGGTATCAATTCCATCGGGCACCCATAAGCGTAAGTGCGGCCGAAGCAAAAAACGCACGATTGCGAGCAAATATATTTCCATCGGCTGATCTTTACGCAGTGGTAAGGCTATTGCCCCAAATAAAATTACAACCGGTACGGGAATTACTACTAAAAACGGCGATAAACGAAAGAGCAAAACGCTCAAAAAAACACCACCCACTGCAATCAGAGCATAAATAAACTCCCGAAAGCTTAGTGGCCCGATCAGCTTATCTTCCGCCTCCACATCCTGCGGTACCTTATGCACAGCCATGTTAGTATTATGGCGTAAAACGAGGCATAAGCAAATAGAACTTAAACACTAGCATGATGCACGCACCGTGATACAATGTAGGTCAGAGTGATAGTTAAAAGGAGAATGCATGAGCTTATATATAAAAAAGAGCCTAAAAAGCCTACTGCTAGTGCCGATACTAGCGTTGAATGTCATGGCCCTGACGGCACCAGCTATGGCGCAAAGCTGTGGCACTGCCGACACCATCCAGAACGGTATCGCGTGCGCTAAGCCTAATGGTGCTCCAACGGTGCTGTTTGGTTCTGGCGGTGTGTTTACCATTATTATCAATGCTGTACTGTTTATTATTGGTATGATCGCTGTGGTGATGCTAATCATTGGTGCTGTACATTATGTGACATCTGGTGGTGATGCAGCCGCGGTTAATAAAGCCAAAAATACCATCTTGTACGCGATTATCGGTGTGGTGCTTTCGTTTATGGCCTATGCTATCATTAACTTCGTTGTATCTCAGTTTAATAACGCAACCAAATAAGACCGCTAGTCGATAACTCACAAACTGCGCCAAAACCTGGCGCAGTTTGTTGTTTGCTGGGGAGATAAAATTTGCACACAACTATCAGGCAGTCAAAAGGCTGCCCGATAGTCACAGCTATGTTTAGTTATTGAATTTGAATTTTTCGAGCTTGTTCTTGTTTGATCTTTACAAAGCTAATTGTTAATACGCCGTCTTTTAGTACAGCCTCAACCTCGTCTTCTTTAACCTGCACCGGTAAAGCCAGCGTGCGCGAAAATTCGCCCCAGTAGCATTCCTGGATGTGCCATTGCTGTACATCACCTTCATTGCCGCTGCTCAGCGTTCCACTGATGGTTAGAATCCCATCAGAAATACTAACATCGAGATCTTGCTTGTTAACT
>DATLVY010000021.1:0-2939 GCA_035576845.1 Candidatus Acidiferrum sp.
CCGGCCAGACCGTGTACAATAAGTACATAAACTTATCACTGTGGGGGAAGTATGAAAATAACAATTTACAGCACGACCACTTGCGGATACTGCAAGATGTTAGAAAAGTGGCTGACAGCTAATGGGTTTGCGTTTACGACATTGGAAGTTGACGAAGATCCGGCGGCGCTCGAAGCGATGAACGAACTAACTGGCGGACGGCCAAGCGGCGTGCCATTCACCGCCATCGAAACCGGCGAAGGCGACGATAAAAAAGTCACGACGATTTTAGGTTACGATGTGCCGAAGTTCAAGCAGGTTTTAGGTGTTGGGATGAACGCTGACCATGCCGCAGCCGCGTAAAAGCAATCGGCTGGCGGGCGTTATTGTTGGCCTGCTTGTGTTGCAATATCTTTTGGGAATGCTGGCCAATATGTATGCCGAAATCCCAGCAAAACGTCCGTACGAAGTATTCGAACAGTTCGGCTTCATTCAGGTACATGTTTACACGGGCTTGCTATTACTAATTTTAGCTATTGTATTTTTGGTGCTTTCCATCAGAGATAATATGTACAAAGCCGCCGCAGTCGGCGGCCTCGCTAGCATGGCTTTTGCCTTTGCTTGCGGCGAGCTGTTCGTATTCACGCAGTTTGACCCCTGGTCGCTGCTGATGTCGCTGGGTTTTTTGGGCGCTTTCGCTTCGTATTTACGCGTCTTATTTAAAAATGCTGGTGATGCCCGCACATAGGTCAGAAGCCGAGCTGCTGCAGGAAATCAATGCCGCCAAACAAAAAGTAACCGTCGGCGGGATATATGCCCACTACAAAGGCCCTGATAAACTCTACAAAGTTTTAGACATCGCCTACGACACTGAGGCTGAGGCGGTTTGTGTCGTGTATCAGGCGCAGTACGGCAAGCAGATTACGTACACGAGGCCGCTGCAGATTTGGTTGCAGTCAGCCGAATTAGATGGCCGGCTAGTCAAGCGTTTTACGCTGCAGCCGGAACCGGCGAAATCTTACATCGACAAATTGGCTTTTATCTATGTAAAAGACCAGCGCGTGCTCGAAACCTTAAGCCGCGGCAAAGATACTTGGTACATCCCTGGCGGCAAACGCGAACCGGGCGAATCAGATATTGACGCACTGACGCGCGAAGTCAAAGAGGAACTGTCGGTCGATTTACTGCCGGGGACAATCAAGCCCTACGGCAGTTTTGAAACCCAAGCCCACGGCAAGTCCGAAGGCACTATGGTACGCATGACTTGCTATACTGCTGATTTTGTCGGCAACCTTAGGCCCGCGAGCGAAATCGCCGAAATTGATTTTTTCGATTACGCCCAAAAGCACCGCACCAGCCCGGTGGATCATTTGGTTTTTGATGATTTGCAGCGTAAGGGCCTGCTCAAATAGCACTTGTATTTGCCCGATAAGCAAATGCGAGCCGGTTATTACGCTCCTCCCAGGTTAGTGCTGCCACGAATATTTGCTGTCGTCCGCCGCTCGCCCGAGCGGCTTTCTTTATTGCAAAAATCTTATTAGCGTGTATAATAAGTCGGTCCTGGTTAGTCCCAAACAGAGAAAGAATTGAGGAATGTATACCTTAACACGCGGGCAACTCGGCCCTCTGGCGACTGGCCCTTTCAAGAGTTATCAAGAGCTATTACAAACACTCCTTGATGCCATCAGAAACGGTTCGTATGATAGCACGCTGGTACATCCCGATTTGGGCGGCTGTAGTGACCTGCGCCCAGTGCTTTACGGCGAGGCAAATTCCCGGCCGGTTGTTCTTGGCAGCGGTCCGCTTACCACACTGATCGGCTATGAGTTTACTCAACAGCCGCTACGAGGCTCCAGCCTTGAGGAACGACTCATTGAGATCGAGGGTAAACTGAGCCCCGTTATGAACGGGCAGCGTGGCTGCGTCCACACAGACGAATCCCACCTAGGCGAAGATCGCAAATGTGGCTGTAGAGCCCTCAATGAAATCGTTGCTATATGCAACAAAATGGCGGAATGCGCTGCCACACTTTTCGCTGAAGATCCCGAGCTGGGCCGCCAAGTCACCGTACTAACAGAACTGGGGATTCACCAACGGTTTGTCCCTAAATCTACCACCGGTGCATTGTATGAACACTTGGTAAGCAACGGCTTTGCACGGACAATCCTTGTCGGTACAACCAAGGCACCATTCGGCGGCGTCATTTTTGATGAACGTGAGGACCGCTTTCTTAACCGACCTGCCCTATACCGGGAATCGGGCTTGACATTTTACTTGGCTCATCTTGGAGCCCTGCGCCGGATGGCGCGAGCACTCTTCCCCGACAACGAAAAGCTTGCCAAGCAGTTTTATCTGGTAGCACGGGCTTTTAACCTGGCGGGGCTGTACCTGTTCTGCCATCCCGATACACCGACTTACACCATTCAGTAAGCAGCTATTCTCTTACCAGGACATAAGCTGCAAAAAAGCCACCCTCTCCGGGTGGCTTTCACAACATTGTTTGAATCGGGCTTTAAGGTAACGCGCTTTGTGAGCTTAAAAACTTACCGCTTAGTGATAAAGCATGATAAGTGTCCTCACTTTCACCCTGTGCAGCCTCTCGTCAATCCACTGACTGATTTTTGCCTCAGTCGCCTCTCGTTCCCCAGCAATTTCTGCATCATGGGGCATTGTTATCTTAACGAGTAAGTCGCAGGTAGAGGCTAAGACTTCTACTCGGGAAATCGGGCATATCCAGGCGTCCAAATCTTTGTCGAAGTCAACATCTAGCTTTCCTCGATCTGGCACGGTGTGCGACAGTGCTTCAGCTATAAAACGCAACAACTCAACCAGTCGTGCAACTCTACCATGCAGCTGCCCAGCTGCTGGACCACAAAACTCGATAATAATCATATAGCTTCTCCATGGATGTGCACCCGTAGTGACTGCCACGGCAGACTGCCCGGCCATCCGGTCAGTTA
>DATLVY010000022.1:0-10994 GCA_035576845.1 Candidatus Acidiferrum sp.
AATGCGGCAGGCCGTTCGCAAATGGCGGGCCGTCGTAAAAGCTAAAAACTTTAGTTTCGGTGCCATGCTCGCGCTGGGCAATACTGGCTTCAAATGTTTTTTCTTTTTCCCACGCCGCTAAAACTGCTTCTTCCATCTCGGCGGTTGGGGATTTTTTGATTTCTTTATCTTCCATAAAATGCTCCTAAAAATTAAAAACTTCGGGCGTGCTGGAACCTTTTTTAAAGGCGGTACCATCCAGCTTCCAGAAGTTAAAACTCCAGGCACTTGCTTGTACGGTCTAACGGGCCGCTACCGTCGGGTTCTAGTCTCTGTTTTTACAGATTTCTTCCCGCTGCTCGTGGGTGATAGCCACTTATTTGCAAAGCAAAAGGCAGTCAGAGATACTGTAGCAAGAAAAAAAGTAAAAGTAAAACGTCTGTGGCATAGAATACCACAGACGTTCTTAGACGTTATTTGCCTACTGCTCCATTGGCGGCAAAAACTGTTGTTGGTAACCGGCCGCATATGGCTGCTCGGCATCGTTGCTGCTCGGCGGCTGACTAGGACTTACATCATGCGGCTGACGCCTCAACTGCTCCAAACGGAGATTAGTTTCCGCAATTTGAAGTTCTTTGTCCTTTAAATCGAGCTCTTTTTGCGTTCTTTCAGCTTTGCCTTTATGGTGCGCTTCGATAAGCGTGCGAATGCCCTTAAAAGCACCACCACCGAAGATAACAATAAAGGTCGCTATTCCCGAGATATACACCCAAGCATCAGGAGACGAAAACATATCAAAGCCTCTCTTTCAAGAGCTATACGACAATACTCTACAAAAACATTAGCCTATTATGAATATTTAGTCAATAGCCGAGTCCTGGGTAAAGGCTTCGCAATAACTCCATGCGAATCTAAAGGACGACTTCATTGTCGTCCTAAAAACAAGGCAGACAGCATTCGGGCTACAGCCCCGCAAAAACCTCCCGCAGCCACCACCAAGACTCGGCACTCCGAATTTCTCGCGGCAGCTCGTCGGTTTGATTAAACGGGCGGGAATAACGGAAGATGTGAGGAACCACACCGACCAGGTCATTCAACTTCGGCCAGTCGTCGTCGACAAAAACCTCGGCGCCAATCTCCCTTAGCACCTGCGCTTTGGATTTTCCATACCCAACGCCGTAGGTCGGAACGCTTAGCCCGAGGTTCGCAAGCCACTCCTTTGCCCACTCCAGCACATCGCCATCACGTGAGGTAACAACCGAAACGTTGGCTTTTCGGTCGAGCAAGCTCGTCAGGCATTCTACCATCCCCTGCTCCGCCTCGGCTAGCATGGTATAGAAACGGTGACCCCAGACGATTTCTTGAACAGTTTCGTATTGGGCAAGCGTTAAAACACCCGATTTTTCAACTACCGTCTTTTTTAAGAACTCCGGCGGCAGCTTGACACCGTACCGCGCCTCAATGAACATGAGTTTGACGATAAAAAAACGATTCATCGTATCATCAAAATCAAAAGCAAACTTCGTTACCCTTTGTAACATAAAGCACCTCTTTGGTGAAACTATAGCAAACTAAGGCGCCTTCCTTCCCTCGCCTCACAATGCCGGGCGGCTTAAAACTTATTGCTAAGCGTGCAAGGGGGAGCACATTTGCAAAGGCCGGGTAAATCGTAATCCACCGAGCCGGATGCGATACGCGCATCCTATTCAAAATCCCCAGAAAGGGATTAATTATATTTTATAATATAAATTAAAAAAGTCCAAGAATCTAAAAGGATGAGACTGAGCCGGACCCAGCCGTCGCAAACGACGCCGGTTGATCTTGCATATAGTAACTAACCTCGCTGATTTGCGGCATCATTTCGCCGTTCCAGCGCTGCAGTTCCCTGCCCTGATCATCGACGGCTAAAATGGTCGGAAAATATAAAATATCATAGGTTTCGCACATGGCGATGCCCTCGCGTGAGTCAACATCAACAATCGGCAACGACTTGCCGGTCCGGAACAAAAACTCCCGCACATAATCCGCCACTTTCAGGTCGTCCTCCGTATTCGGGCGGTAAAACATCATCACCTTCATAGTTTAATTGTAACAGAACAGCGCTAGGTTTCGCCAGCAGCTAAAATTTGATATTTGTTTAATTATATTCTATAATAATTAGAAGCGACCTGCCCCTTTTACAATGGGCAGCAACAGTCGCCAGTAGTTTGATTCGAAAGAGAAAATCTATGGCTAACGAGGAAAACGCTTTACAGGTCTACATCGACTACGTCTTGGCCGCGTACACCACGCTACGGATGCTGGGGTACTTCTATGCCTCCGCTGGCGTAAGTCCGGCGTTCGAAAAAGAATTCCAATGCGGCCTCGCCCAGGTGAAGAACTTGGGAGCTGACGAGGCTTACCAGAGAACGCGCGAGCTTGTGGAGGCAAAGCTCGAGTCGCTGGGCTACACTGCTCGGATTAACGATGGTCCGACACAAGCTCTAGACACCGTCGCCGACTACCTTTTTACTACACTAGAGTCACTTCCGGTTCACCTAGCTCTGCGGAGCTCTGAGACAGGAAGGGCACTGTTCTGCTTTGGCCATTTGTGGCATAAAACGACTGGCCAAAATATTCCAGTCGCAATGCTGTGGAGCGCTTACGAAAGCATACAGAGGGATGAGCTTCAACAGCATCACTTTGTGGTGAGGACCGGCTTCAAGCTCAAACACGCTGGTGAGAGCTGGTCGGTAGTCATCCTCCATTAGCTTTAAAACCTGCCGGGTCACTCGTTGTTAAAATCGAGTACGACCCGGCAGGTTGTATGAATTTATTACCTGAACAGCTCCGAAAACTGTTATAATGCAATCTTAATGATAGCTGACATTTCGATTTTAGAAAAAAGCTTCGGCAGCAAGTTGCTGTACGATAAGCTGCGCTTTTCTATCCAGGCTGGCGAGAAGGTCGGCTTGGTCGGACGCAACGGCGTCGGCAAGTCAACACTGCTCGGTTTAATGGACGGCAGCGATCGTGATTTTAGCGGCGAAGTTATCTATCGCAAAGGGGTCAGCATCATTTCGACCCGCCAGGAACATCATGGTTTCGAAAAAACCAGCGTCCTGGAATATATTTTGGGTGACCTGCCAGAATACGCCGCACTGAAGCATAAAATCGACACCTTGCCCGCAACCATGGGCGACGACATGCGCCAGCTGCATATTTATAGCGAGGCGTTGGAGCGTTTTGGTGCCCTGGGCTACTACACCGTCGAGGATCTTATTTTGCGCGAGCTGGATAACTTTCAGATTGATGAAGCTAAGGCGCGCGGCCCGCTCGGCAATTTAAGCGGCGGCCAAAAACGGCTGGCCGAAGTGGTGAAAGTGATGCATGCCCACGCCGATTTGGCGCTGATCGACGAGCCGACCAACCATATGGATTATGTGGCCAAAGCTCAGTTTATCGAGTGGTTGAACGGTTCGCCGCTCGCCATGCTGATTGTCACCCATGACCGCGACGTGCTGGGCCAAGTTGACCGTATCATCGAAATTAAGGATGGTACCGCGCATAGTTATGCCGGAAATTACGACCAATACCTACGCCAAAACGCCGTGGCTACAAGCAGTAGCTTAAACGATTACGAAGTGGTCCAGCGGCGCATTACCAACCTGAAGGCTGATGTTATCCGCTTCCGCCGCCTTAAAGAAAAAGCCCGCAATCCGCCGACCATCCAGCAGTTTAAACGCCTAGAGCGGCAAGCCGAAGAAGAACTGGCCGAACTGTTGCAAAAAGAAAAGCCAACCTTTTGGATCGACCGCGAATCGGCCGAGAATTTGGATTACCGCGTCGAAGCTAGCTACCAAAAGCACAAAACCAAGAATATCCGGCTGATGGGTATCGAGCGTGGTGAAAGTGCGTCATCGCGGCTGCTGATTGACGTTAAAAATCTGTCGCTCGGCTACAATAACCAGCCGTTATTTAGCAACCTGACGTTTCAGCTGCGCGAGAATGAACGCCTAGAGCTGCGCGGCCGCAACGGCGCCGGTAAAACGACGCTGATCAAAACAATTTTGGCAGCTGCCGCAGGTGAAAAACCCGAAACACAACTGGCCGGCAGCTTAGTTATCCAGCCGCGCATCGGCATTGGCGTCTACGAACAAGAAGTCTCGCCCCGCTACTTTGGATTGACACTTTTTGATGCTATCGAGCGGCTGTATCTAGACCGGGGCCTCAGCATCGGCACCGAAAAAACCATGCAGCTGATGAGCAGCTACCTGTTTAACCCGCATGAAGATGGCCGCATTCCCCTAGCCCAGCTTTCTGGCGGCCAAAAAGCCCGCTTTCAGTTGATCTCGATGCTGGCCAATAACCCCCAGCTGCTGATTTTGGACGAACCCACCAACCACCTTGATTTACCTAGTATCGAAGAACTCGAAAATGCGCTGGGCACCTATAATGGGGCGATTATTTACGTGAGTCATGATGCGTACTTTACTAAAAAGTTGCCAGCGACAACGATTGGGGTCGGGCGATAAAGGCAAGAGGCGCCCGGAAAGGCGCCTCTTTGTAAGGTTATTCGGCCGGAACAGCAAACTCAAGATCTCGAAACTCAACGAAAGGCCCTTCCAGGTCATAACGATAACGCTCTGGCAACTCCGTAACTATCGGGGGCGGAGAACCAAAAGCCCACCAACCGAGCTCACGACTAGAGCTCGTACGAGTTATCCTCGCGATTTCTAGCCAGCCATAGGGCCCATCGTGAAAAAACGCATCCCCCGTACTGGGTCCTATTTTTAGGCTCAAAGTCAACTCTCTCGGCTGTCGTAAGATTTCCACACCAACGTCGTAACTCATGAAGTAGTCCTTGACAGAGGGCGCCTTATTATCCTTTTCAAATGGCCACTCGCTTGGTGTGTCGTTAATAATTGCCCGCCCCACCTGCCAACTAACTTTCCTACCCGTGCATTGCACAGCAAACAGGTAACCGTCAACGTATAAGGCGCCCCACGACTCACGATGCGTCGGCAGAAAGTTTATTCTGGTCCGCAAGCGATACATCTTAGGCAGTAGCTCGGCTTTCAGTGCAAGTCGAGCCGGATAGCCTTCCCGCTGACTAAGCCGCAAAAGCAGCGCATTGCGCTGATACTCACCCACGGTACGCATAACAGTAACAAATGTCAGCGGAATCTCCACAGACTCCTGGAAATCAGAGTGCCTAAACTGGGGCAGAACCTTCCAGTTCATCAAAGTACCTCCCGATAATCGGAACAATAAGCAAACTAACTATACCCTAGCAGCGCACTTTACGCAAGGGGAACACCAGATTAACTATTCGTCTTTCTTACGGCGCCGCAAGAAGGCTGGCGTGTCGGTAGCGCTATCATAGTTCCAGATATTACCACTGTTTTCATCGTCTTTGGTAAAATCGGGTTGATTGTCGGCGCGGTCGAGATCCATATCGATTTGCTTGATGTCTTCTTCGTCAACAGTGTCGGCTGTGGCAGTGGGTTTTACCTCTGTTGTAGGCTCTTCAGCTTGGTGCTCACGCTGGAAGTAGGCAGCATCGAAGCCAGTGGCGATAACGGTGATGACTAGTTCGTTCTCGAGCTCTGGCTTCAAGGTCGCGCCAAAAATGATGTTGGCATCGGGCGCTACGGCGTTGGTGATAACTTCGGCCGCCTCGTTCACCTCGTGCATCGACATGTCGTAGCCGCCGGCGATATTAAACAGCACGCCGCGGGCACCATCGATCGAAACCTCGAGCAATGGCGACTCAATAGCCTGCTGAGCAGCCAATTTGGCACGGTCATCACCACTGGCGCGGCCGATTCCCATTAGGGCCGAGCCAGCGTTTTTCATAATAGTTTTAACGTCGGCAAAGTCTAGGTTAATGAGCCCGTGCTCGGTAATCAGCTCCGAGATGCCCTGCACACCCTGGCGCAACACATCATCGGCGATTTTAAACGTTTCGAGCAGCGGCGTGCGGCGATCGATGGTTTGCAGCAGCCGATCATTCGGAATAGTAATTAAAGTATCAACCTGCTGGCCAAGTTTACTAATCGCCCATTCGGCATTCTTGCGGCGCTTTTCGCCTTCAAAGCTAAAGGGTTTGGTGGCAACACCAACCACGAGCACTCCAAGCTCGCGCGCAACTTGCGCCACTACATGACCTGCCCCGCTGCCGGTGCCGCCGCCAGCGCCAAGCGTAATAAATAACAGATCAGTTCCTTCTAGTGCTTTTTTGATATCTTCTTTAGATTCTTCGGCAGCTTTTTGGCCAACCTCCGGGTCAGCACCGGCGCCCAGACCACGGGTGGTCTGTTTGCCGATGTGGATTTTAGTAACAGCCTTGGAGTGGTGCAAGGCCTGGGCATCGGTATTAACCGCTATAAATTCAACATCGTGCACACCGGCATCAACCATACGGTCAATAGCCGCACCGCCGGCACCGCCGACACCAACGACTTTAATAGTAGCAAAAGTTTGAATTTCTGGAGCTTTCATTTCTGGCATTGTCTATATTTCCTGCTTGTTCATTTTAAGTATACACATATTCAAGAGATGCGACAAATCGTTGTTCGTTGTAATCTCTGGTGGCCTAGGTCTTGAATTTTTTGAATAGCGAATTGGCTTGCTGCATAAAATTGTGGACTACTTTAGTGCCAGATTGAACAGCCTTATGCTGCATTGTCTTACTACCCGAATTGTCGCGATTTTCTTGCTCAAGGTCCAGTAGCATTAAACCAACGGCTGTTGCATATTCAGGGCTGGCAACTTTATCGACGATGCCGGTTAAGCTATTCATTTTAGCGACACGGACTGGCAACGCTAACTTCTCTTTGGCATATTCGGCAACGCCTTTAAGTTTGGCGCCGCCGCCGGTTAAAATAACTCCGCCCGGCAGTTTGCCGGACCGATCGATCCGCCGCAACTCTTTATCGATAAGCTCAAAAATTTCATCAAGGCGCGCCTCCACGATCATGGCAACATCTTTGGTCGTAAAGGTTAGTTTTTCGCCGTTGGCTGTAACGGTAATATCCTTAGCTTCATCGTCACTACTCGGCGCGATTGCCGAGGCATGCTGAAGCTTGATATTTTCGGCAATATCAAGATCAGTACGCAGGCCGATTGCTAGATCGTTGGTAATGTTGACGCTCCCAATTGGCAAAACAGCAACATGCTGTAAATCACCTTCTTCAAAAACAGCAATGTTAGTGGTCGCACCGCCGAGATCAATGACCGCAACGCCATTTTCCATTTGTTGCGGTTGTACCACTGCACGCGCGGCCGCCAGCACCGACACCACGAGGCGTTTGGGAACGGTCTCGGTTGTATTGGCACTTTTAAGCAAGTTTTTGACATGGGGCGTCAGGGCTGTAATAACATGAGCGTCAACTTCCAGCCGCACACCTTGCATCCCAAGCGGGTCTTTAATATTTTCCTGACCGTCAAGCTGATAGCCACGGGGCGTGACCTGTAAAATTTCTCGATTAGCTGGTAACTGCACCACGGTGGCTGCCTCTTCTGCACGGGCGAGATCCTCCTCGCTAATGCCACTGCCCCCAGTACCTACTGCCACAACACCGCGCGAACTAATGGCCGCGATATGCGAGCCATTGATATTCATAGCCGCCGTGTGGATTTGATGGCCAGACATGCGTTCGGCCTCCTCAAGTGCGCGGTCAATAGCTTGCGCGGTACTTGGAATATTAACCACCACACCCTTACGCATACCAACGTTTGGTGCGGTGCCGACACCGATAATATTTGGGGTGGCGGTGGTTTCGTCTAGATAACCAACCACGCAACGAACCATCGTGGTACCAACATCAATACCAGTCGCGTAGCGAATGTGTTGTTCTTGCATATTGTATAGTATAGCGCTTGTGGTTGGCTCGAGGCAATTACTTTTGGCAAACACCACACAAATGCAAAAGCCCCGTTAGGAACCTTTGCATAGTTCCTAACGAGGCCTCATTAGTAAATCCCCATCGCTTTGAGATGCTCAGCAAGCCATAGCGGCCCACTAAGATAATGCCCGGCGTGGGGCATTTTAGCAGCTGGAATGCCGAGCCACCGAAAGGATTTTTGCAGCTGCTCGGCCGCAAACATATGATCGTGCTCGCCGTATACGCCGTGAATCTCCACACCATTCAGAAGTAATTGTTCGCCTAATGCAGAGAAGTCGGCAATCGATATTTGGGCCTCGGCTATCCGCTGCCAAAACGGCCAGATATACCGCAGTGATGCCTTCCAGGTTCGTTGGACTACAACCTCTTCGACAAGCCGATGCATAAGAAACTCCCAAACAGGTTGTGAATAAAATCCACTCGGGCACACCAAAACCAGCTTACCGAAATCGCGCATCGAAGCTGCCTTTAATAAAAATACGGCCCCCAACCCAAAACCAATGCCGATAGGCTTTGGGCTGACACCATCTTTATCCATCTCGGCCAAAACCGAAGAAGTGCGAAGCTCCAAGAGCGATTCGTAAGTTACCCTCGTATGGATGTCGGGAAATGGTACGTAAAAAACACGGTTCCCGGTTTCGCCTCCACGAATTTTGTCACCCAATAGTTTGAAAGTCCTGCTTGGCACCACAGTATCGGAGTCAAAAACGAAGACAAAGTCCTGTTGTGGCACAGGCCACCTCCTTAAATGAGCTTGAGTTCAGCTAGTGTGAACCCGACCTGCAGACTATAAACCATGTGGTATCGCTTGTCAATAAAAAGCGCTGGCAATTATCCCTTCACGCCATGCAGGATCAGGCGGAGTGCAGCCCGAGGCTCTGTAAGAGCCCCGGCGTATAACGTGCGGAATGGCACGAAGGGATAACTGCCAAAGCATTTACAAAGCGGTTAAGATTTCCGCACCTTTTGCAGTAATCAGCACTGTGTGTTCAAAATGCGCGCTCAGGCTGCCATCTGCCGTGCGGATGGCCCAGTTATCCGTGCCTGGTTTGACTTGGTAGCTGCCGAGTGTGGCCATTGGCTCAATCGCGATGGTCATACCCTCTTTTAACGCAACCCCGGTACCACTGACGCCATAATTTGGTATGTTTGGATCTTCGTGCACCTGATGACCGACACCGTGTCCAACCAAATCGCGGACAACGCCCAGGTGCTGATGTTCGAGTACTTTTTGAACAGCGCTTGCAATATCCCCAACCCGTACACCGTTGTGGACCTGGTTGATACCTGCATATAGTGACTCTTCAGTTGTTTTTAGCAAACGCTGCGCTTCTTTATCGTCAGTACCTTCTATAGCCATCGTAAAAGCACTGTCGGTAATCATTCCGTTAAAAGTAACACCGAAGTCAAAACTAACCAAATCGCCTTTTTTAAATGGCGTATTATTTGGTACACCATGGACCACTTCATCGTTTACTGAAATACAGATAACATCTGGGAAGCCGTACTGGCCTAAAAAGCTAGCTTTAGCGTCAAGCGCCTTCAGCTCGCCTCGTACAAATTGTGCGATGTCTTTACCGGTAGCGCCAACAACCGCTTCGTGTTTAATTTTCTTAAGAATACTCGCCAACATTTTACCGCTGGTACGCATAGCTTCAATTTCGTTGGGGGTTTTTATGCGAGTGAACATACCTCAAGTACTGCCTCTATTTTATCGTGCACGCGACCAACGGTATTGTGGCCGTCGATATGCTCAACGCGTATTCCCTGGGATTGCATATAATCCAAGAGTGGGTCAATTTCGGCATGGTAGATTTTCAATCGGTGCGCCACCGCTTCTGGATGATCATCGGCGCGGCCACGGATTTGCAAACGTTCGATCAAGTCCTCTTGCGGCACATCCATGACAATCACCAGCTGGATGGAGCGAGCATGATCTGGCTCGTGTTTGATTAACCACTGGGCTTCTTCGAGCGTCCGCGGATAGCCATCTAAAATAACATGTTTGATATCTTTGGCGCGAATAAGTGCTTCGCTGACCAGATTATTCACAGCCGAGTCCTCCACCAAAGCGCCAGTTTGCATCGTTTGCAAAATGACTGGGTCGTGTGTGTCACGCAGCAGTTGGCCTGCCGAAATCCATCGCCAGCCATGCCGTGCAGCTAGTAGTTGCCCTTGCATACTCTTGCCAGAAGCCACTGGCCCGAAAAAAATAATCATCTACATAAAACCCTGTTTATAATTTTGCTTTTACAGCAGCGGCAATCCGGCCGCCATCGGCTTGCTGACCAACCAGTCCGCGGACTTTGCCGATGATTTGGCCCATTTGGGCGCCGGCGCCAAGCTCCGTCATTGCTTTATCTATGGCTGCGTTCAAGGCCTCATCGCTCAGTTGGGCGGGTAAATAGCGTTCGATAATGGCTTTTTCGGCCGCTTCTTTGTCGGCACGCTCGGTCTCGCCAGCGCCACGATATAGCTCAATGCTTTCGGCGCGCTTTTTTGCCTCACGGCCCAGCACGTTCAAAATTGCCGCATCATCAAGGCCGATGTCCTTCACCCCCTTGGCAACCTCTTCGTATAAAATGGCGCTTTTTAGGCCACGCAAAACTTCGGCCTTAGGCTTATCGCCGGCCAACATGGCAGCTTTGAGATCTTGCTGCAGTTGCTCTTTCAGCATTATTTACCGCCAAGGCGCATGCGTTTGAACTTTTCGGCACGACGGGCTTTGCGGATAATCGCTTTCTCACGGCGTTTGGTTTTGCTGATTGGCTTCTCAAAGGCCTGCAAACTTTTGACAAGGTTAGCCATGCCAGATTGTTGCACTTTGCGGTTAAACCGGCGCAGCAAGTTTTCGTTGGCCTCACCAGAATCTTTTCGTGTAACTTGTATCATAACTGAAGTTCATTGTAACAAAACAGAGAGTAAGACGCAAGTGATATGCACTGCAAACAAGCAGAAGTTCAAGGGCCGAGCATACCAACCCTAATTAGCTGAGAATACCACTTTCAGCAAACGGCCCTCTACACTGCGTGTTCCGCGCCACTCGTTCTCGAGCAAAGTCAGCCACACATCCACTATATCACCTGTCCCTACCACCGTTTGCTTGGCCTGGCCGAACCCGACGAC
>DATLVY010000023.1:0-2009 GCA_035576845.1 Candidatus Acidiferrum sp.
ATCATTACCCTAGCCGTCATCATCGCCGCAGCGTTGATTGTTGGATTAACCTTTTTACTGCCAGTGCCCAGCTCATGGACAGGATCATGGATTGATTTTCACGCACCGTTAGCTGGAACCTCGATTATTTCGAGCCTTAACGTAGGCGCTGCAATACTCTTTTTAGTAAGCTCTAGAATCTATAAAACACAGCTGCGCCGCGTATACAACGGCATTGCCCTTGGCATCACCATAACAACTATCGGCAGTATCCAAATACCTATTATCAATGCGCTTTCGGCTTGGAACTCTGCCTGGGTCAACTACGGTCTGATCGGCCTGCCGTTCTTAACTGCAAGCCTTGTTTTATACTTTAGTATTCGTGCTCTTGGTCATCTGGTGGGGATGCAGTCACCGTTTATCCAAATCAAATATGCATTACCGATTGTGGTGGCTATTGCTGTTACTGTGGCATTTTTGCCGCACGCCCACTTCTCGACTGCCGAAGCCGCTATTGACGCCTCCAACGTCGTGGCCTCCATTTGCGCTTCATTATACGGTCTGGCTTCAATTAGTGTATTTCAAGTTTCTAGGCGCATCGGTAAACACTACGCGCGCACTATGTTTTGGCTGGCTCTGGGCATCGCCGGTAGCTCTTCGGTGTCAATACCGATTATTATTAACGCACTTCTAACAGGGGTGACAAATAGTTCGTCGCCGTCTATTTTAGTACCTGAGCTGCTCACACCGATACTACTTATGGTTGCGGGCTACACCTTCGCCCAGGCAAGCCAAACCGAGCAGAGTGTCCATTCTGGCGATATTAATAATATGATCGACATGATTACCTATGCCGCCAGTCTTGTTTCCAACCCCAGTGATATCGACCCAACCCTTGACCCGGTCCGATCCATTACCGCTAACCTGGGGGCCGACCACATACTGACGCCTGAAGATAAAAAACGTTTGGCCGGTGCTTACCTACAAATCGAGCAATATCTGATCTCTAAAGAACGTATCCGCGTCTTTAGCAAAGAAGAGCTGCGCGATGAATTGACTCCCGACTTACAGCAGCAAATCGCCGCATTTGAAAAATAATAAAGGAAGGTAGCATGCCCTTGCGGATGCTAAAATAGTACTATGTCCAAAGAAAACCCAACTATTCTGGTCGTCGAGGATGAGGCGCTGCTTTTGCAGGCAATTACCAAAAAAATAAAACTCTCCGGTATGGATGTAGTGTCGTGCGCCAGCGGACAGCAGGCGGTTGATTATCTCAACAACCTCGACACATTACCCGATGCTATCTGGCTTGACTACTATCTTAAAGATATGAACGGCTTAGCTTTTATGCAAGAGCTCAAAAAAAACGAGCAGTGGAGCAATATACCGGTGTTGGTGGTTAGCAACTCGGCCAGCCCCGACAAAGTTGACAACATGCTGGCCCTTGGCGCCAAAAAGTATATCTTAAAAGCCGACTACCGGCTGGACGAAATCATCGCGATGATTCGGGACTTCATTAACGATAACGATGCGGCAGCGCCAGCAGCCTAAAATATGGATGAACAGCCCAGACGCGTCTTGATTGTCGAGGATGAAAAAACACTAGCGCACGCGCTCAACCTCAAGCTGCTGCACGAGGGATTCGCCGTTACCTTGGCGGGCAATGGTCAAGAGTGTCTTGACTTGCTTGCGAAAGAACAATTCGACGTTGTGCTGCTCGATTTAGTGATGCCTGAGGTCAACGGGTTTCAGGTGCTCGAACAGATCAAAGATAAGCCCAATAAGCCGATTATTTTCGTCCTTTCTAATCTCAGCCAACCCGAAGACGAAACACGAGTACTTGCGCTTGGCGCCAAAAAGTTTTTTATAAAGTCAGATACGCCGCTAACAACAATCGTGGATGAAATTAAAAAGACGAGCTCCGAGACATAGCCAGCGACCCGGGCCTGATACGTATGGTAAACTATCCCTTCACGCCATCCCGCACGTTACACGTCGGGCTCTTACAGGGCCCCAAAGTTGCACTCCGC
>DATLVY010000024.1:0-3837 GCA_035576845.1 Candidatus Acidiferrum sp.
TTGGTTGGTGGAGCATATCCATGTAGGCGACACGAATATCGGGGATGATACACAGTAATGACGACTCGAGATCTTCGGGAGAAAGTACGGCTTCGGCCACAACTACGCTGTCAATGCCAACGTGCGATAAGGTCTTTACAATGTTGGGAGTCGTGTTAAAAACCCACATTCCTGGATTAACGGCCATCCCTAAACCAAAGGCTCGGAACATATTCTCGGTTGAGGTAATGGCCTCCTTGCGGTCGTGTTGGTGTTCCATAAGGCTCGAGCGCGTAAAAAGTCGAGTCATATCGTAGGCTTTTGTTTGCTCGGCATCATCCCAGAGGTGCACAAAGCCAATTTCTTCGAGCTCTAATATACATTGGGCAAGCTCCTCGGCCGCCTCCTGCCGACGCTCGCCCCACATGCCCAGACTGAGGGGCCATTTGTAGGGTTTGATCGGGTCAGAGTTGGATTCGATGACGCACCTATTCAGCTTTTCTACAGGCCATTCGGCTTCAGGCGTTGTTTCTTGGGGTAACTCCGGTAGGGTAGCCTGTTCAAGCAAGGCTTCAATTGACAGCGGAGTTAAACGGTATCCAGCTGAAACTTCTCTCTCCGGTGTTGGGACAATGATACAGGTTGTGTGGGCTTCAGGCGTGTCGTATTCATCGCGGTCATCTTCGCCTGGCCCGTATTCGCGCCACCCCAGTTCTGTCATGTACTGGCCTCGCGCCTGAATAAAAGGGCCCTCTAGGGCTTCTCGTATCTCGTCATTTTCTATGTTGCCGGTTTCGTAGGTAAAGTATGTAGCTTCATTGGCATGTAAAACCTCAGGGGTTGTATCTTGGTTTGGGTCAGTCTCGAACTCGATTCTATCTTGGATCATAGGAAGGCATCAAAGTCGCCTCTTAAATTAGTTTATAAAAAGATGCAGCTGTGGGGCGCCGCATCTCTTGACTATCTGCACCTGCCTATACGGCACAGAAGTAAAATGGGGATAAGAAACAGTCGGGATGGAGGGACAATGTCCCAAATCCTAACTTTGAACTGAGGATTCATAGCTTCCTCCTGAATTAAGGGACTATAGGGTTACTTATACTCTACGCATGTATGATATGTATTGTCAAGTTGAGTGCTTCAATAAACATACCGTATAATAGCCGATATGCTCAAAATGGACTCATTTTCCCCAGGGCGGTATGTAGTGGCTGTCTCGGGCGGGGTTGACTCGATGGCCTTGCTGCATTTGCTGTCGCGGCAACCGCAACTTGATTTGATTGTTGCGCACTTTGATCATGGAATACGAGTGGATTCTCAGGAAGATCAAAGTCTAGTCGAACAATTCGCGATGTCGCACAATCTTACTTTTATCTGCGAAATGGGCAAGCTCGGATCTGACACCAGCGAAGCGCTTGCCCGCACTGCCCGCTATAATTTTCTTGACCGCGTGTGCAAAAATTACAACGCTCTGGCTATTATTACCGCGCATCACCAGGATGACTTGCTTGAAACGGCGCTCATTAACCTGCTTCGGGGGACGGGCAGGCGAGGGCTGACGGCACTCCGTGACCATGACACATTGCGGCGGCCCTTGCTGGGGGTCAGCAAGGCTGAGCTGCTTAATTATGCGGTCGCTAACCAGCTGCCCTGGCGCGAGGATAGTACTAACACCGATCAAAAATACCTGCGCAATTTTGTTCGCCATCAGCTATTGGCGCCTGCGGGGCAGCAAGCCCGTCAAGAGCTGCTAAAAATTATCGTGCGACAATCAGAACTTAATGATCAAATTGATCAAGAGCTGGATAATCAGCTCGGCTGGTTTTCGAATGTGTCCGAAGGGCGGTGTCTCCTTTATCGCCACTACTTTATTATGTCCCCGACCGATGTTGCTCTCGAAGTATTGCAGCATGTCCTGAAAGCTCAAATAGGCTCGACACTTGAAAGGCCGTTTGCCCGGCGAGCCCTGTTGTTTATTAAGGCAGCACGCACCCACAAACGGTTAGTGTTGCCTGGTGGCTGGCAACTTTATGCCCGTAAAAACACTGTTATTGTCTGCTCCCCGTTAAACATGGTAAGCTAGGTTAATAGATAGCTAAAAGAGGACTTACCCCTTGAAACCAAAAAAACCAAGCTCCCTAGTGCGTGCAGTTATTTTCTGGGCGATCGTCGTCGGTGTATTGCTGATTATTTGGACCGTATATTCGCCGCAACCAAGCCTAAAAGAAGTTGCCATTTCTGATGTCATCTCGCAGGCTAACGGCGGCAAAATCGCTAAAATCCAGGTCCAGGGCGATGAATTGTTTATCACGCCTGCTGGCAGCAAAACCGTTACCGAGCATTCTAACAAAGAGACGGGCAGCGACTTGTACAGTCAGGGGCTCAATAAAGATGCCAAGGTGCAGGTCAGTGCTCAAAAACCATCCGATACCGGGGCGACCTTGTGGAATATTGCGACGATTGTGTTGCCGGTACTGCTGTTCGCTGGCTTTTTCTTGCTGATGTTCCGGCAGGCGCAAGGGCAAAGCAACCAGGCGCTGGGTTTTGGCAAGTCCAAAGCGCGGCTGTATGGCAACGAAAAAAGCAAAGTGGTTTTTAAAGATGTGGCGGGCAACGGGGAAGCCAAAGAGGATTTGGTGGAGGTGGTTGATTTCCTGAAACATCCGGCTAAATTCCGCGAGGTTGGAGCACGGATTCCGCGCGGTGTGCTGCTGGTTGGGCCTCCGGGAACCGGTAAAACCATGCTGGCCAGGGCAGTAGCTGGCGAGGCTAGCGTGCCGTTTTTCAGCATTTCTGGTTCGGAATTTGTGGAAATGTTTGTCGGCGTTGGCGCCAGCCGTGTACGCGATTTGTTTGCCAAAGCAAAAAAGAATGCCCCATGCATTGTATTTATCGACGAAATTGATGCTGTTGGCCGTCGCCGCGGTACCGGCATGGGCGGCGGGCATGACGAGCGCGAGCAGACCCTTAACCAGATTTTGGTAGAGATGGATGGCTTTGAAAACGAAACGAATGTGATTGTGCTGGCGGCTACCAACCGTTCGGATGTGCTTGACCCTGCTTTGCTGCGTCCGGGCCGTTTTGACCGCCGCGTCAACATCAATTTGCCAGAGCGGCTGGACCGCGAGGCTATCCTTAAAATCCATTTCGAGAAAAAACCGCTGGACAGCACGGTGGATGTTGGTGCGCTGGCCGCTAAAACCTCTGGCTCGTCGGGTGCCGACCTGGCTAACATTGCCAACGAGTCAGCCATTAGCGCAGCCCGGCATAACCGCAAGCACATCAATAACCAGGATGTAACTGAAGCGTTCGAGAAGATCGCTATTGGCCCAGAGCGCAAAACCCGCGTGATGACCGCTGCCGACAAAGAACTAAGTGCTTACCACGAAGCAGGCCACGCTATTGTTGGTCACCTGCTCCCCCATTCCGACCCGGTGCACAAGGTGACGATTATTCCTCGCGGCGGTACTGGCGGTGTGACCTGGTTCTTACCGCCTGAAGACAAGTTTTACAATTCGATTGCCGAGCTAAAGGCCGTGCTGGCCCGGGCGATGGGCGGCCGCGTGGCTGAAAAGATTAAGTACGGCTCCGAAAACGTCACTACTGGCGCCGGCAATGACTTGCGTAAAGCTACCGAAATTGCCCGCGACATGGTGATCGAACAGGGCATGGGCACCAAACTGCGCGACCAAGTTTTCCATGAGGATAACGGCGGTATGATGTTTGAGCGCATGGTGCGTGAACGGCCATATTCTGATGACACCGCCAAGGAAATTGACCAAGAGGTCGAGGGCCTCATTAAAGAAGCTGCTGCACGTGCTGAGGCCATCATCCGCGCTAACGCCAAACCTCTGAAGC
>DATLVY010000025.1:0-2791 GCA_035576845.1 Candidatus Acidiferrum sp.
GGATTATCGTTGGGCTGCGTACCGGCCGGTTTAACCAGGGGGTCGGCGCCATGGTGACGGAGCCGCTCGAAATAATCTGCCGTTCTGTTGATGAGCTAATCAACTACCTGCGACAGCGTCTCAGCCAACTGCCGTGGTATGTACCTCCGGCAAATGAGGCGACGTCCTAAGGTTGCATAAGTTACATCGCCATATCCTGCGCTACTAGTGCAGGATATTTTACGCCCAACTATTTATCTTAGGCTGTTTCGTACAAAACTTGCATCGCTGCTGGTGTTAGTTACCTGTGGTAGGCGGGTGGCTTTTGTTCATTCAATGCCCACCGGAACCCGAATCACCACTACTACCGCTATTATCCTCACTGCCAGAGCCGCCGCTTCCTGACCCACTTTGGTGGTTTGAGTTATCTGGCGTAACCGTGCTTGAACTAGATGTGGGGGTCGTTTTACCACTGTCGCTACTACCGCTTGTGGTGCGTGATTCATTGGATGAACTACTGGCATTGTTACCATTGGGTGTCGCGGCCTGGGTTTTGACAACGGCGCCTGAAACAGCGTCGATATCAATCCGGCTGCCGTCGCTAAAGCGGACACTGTAAACCAAGTGGCTGTCCTCGCCCTCAAGCTCGATCTTGGTGATCACACCCCTGGGATTTTGAGCTTGGGCAATCTGCCGGGCTTGGTCAAACGTTAGCTTGGCAGCGGTGCTGCGGGGAATTTCGACTGACGCGCCTTCCGATTGGTCGTCGTTGACGGTGCCACTGACTTCGTCGCCAGTTTTGGCGTTAAAAAGCAGGGTTTTACCATTGCCCAGCTTGACGGTAAAGATTGGCTGGGCTGAGGTCTGCTCCAGTGCAATCGTGCTAATGGTCGCATCCGGCACTTTTTGCAGCGCTAGTTGTTTGATAGCATCCTCGCTTAAAATCCCCGTGCTGGACGTGTTGTTGAGCGGCAGGGTTGTCAGGCTATTTTGTACTGATCCCGTGCGCTGGTTGATAACCCGGTAGCCAATGTAGCCGGCCAGCCCTAGCACTACAATAGCAATGATGATTATTTCTAAAAGATGTATAAAACCTGCTTGTTTTTGATCGCGCATAAGATCTCCGATTAATTGTTTACATAAGCATTTTATCAGGAAGTGATGTTTTGGTCACCTGGCTCGACAAAAACTAGGGCCAGAGCGGCGAATACCAAGCCAACGTCGCGGAATGTCACGCCAAGGATGCCAAGATTTGCAGCCAATATGCCAGCTAGCGTGAGTGCTGACAGGATGGCGGCGTATCGGGTGTATTTGCCAATCAGCAGCCAACCAGCCAGCGCCAACTCGTAGGCCGAGATTACGTTGAGCATTGTCTCGGCCGGAATGAATATAGTCATAAAATGGGGCAAGTAGCCAACCCAGTCATCAGGGTGAATAAACGAATCAACCGCTGCGTATGTAAATACAAATGCCAGGCCAAACCGCAACAGTAGGGCAGCGAGCTGCGGTTGGGCGGTGGGCGGTAACAGTTTTTGCGCTATAGACATTATTCAATCGTAATCCTTGCAGTATCACTTGGGTCGAGATGGTTATGGAATCCGAACGAACCTTTTTTGGTGACGGTAAAGGTTTTAGTCTGGCCTGGCGTGACAAGTCCGACGTTCAAATCGGTGTCATCCGTATGCACCGGGTGAGGATTGGATTCGAACTGCATGTTCTCGTCCGAGGTATTTTTAATCGCCACAGTGTCGCCGGATTTAACAGTGGTGCTGGCCGGCTCAAAGCCATTGCTGGTATACGTAATAGTCGCAGCAATAGCGGCCGCGCCCGAACTAGCTGCCTGGGTATTGTTTGGCTTGCTACTCGGCTGCCTGCTTATCAGCAGTAATACCCCTCCAACAACAATCGCAAATATAACGACGGTAATAATGATGCGATACTTTTTCATATTTTTGCCTGAATCCTTTCGAGCTTACTTTGCCAACTATATAACGCTCGTGCTTTGATTTTGTTACACTATTTAGACATTTTCAAGCGAGCCAAGGCTTGCGAGAATGACACTGCGGACCTCGGCCGTGGCATGTGCAGCCGCCTGCTGCAAACTAGTTTTACATTGTTCGAATGCGGCGTAGTTAACGTGCCGGGCAGTTTTATAGGCTGCCGCCGTACGGTCGTAGTCGACAAGCGTAGCAATCACCACATCTGGCCTTGCGTGCTGGACAACGAGCTGATTGACCTGCTTTGCCTGTTTCATCATCAATGCTGCGCGGTACTCTGGATGCACGGCAACGATGGCTGCGTCCGAGAGTTGCTGGACAGGGTACAGCCAACTTCCCGGCAAAACAGTTTGGGCAAACGCAATAACCAAAAAAAAGGCTGCACCTAAGGCTGGGATGGCGGCCAATGCGAATCTTGGCGTCCGCCTCGGTGTTTTTATAGATGAAACGCGCAGCAGTTTCAATTGCCCAGCAATAGACGCTAACCCTTCTAGTTCGTCTGGGCTAGCGCCTGCTTGCCGTAGCTCGTGTTTCAATCGTTGTTGAGCAAAATAGTTCATTGTAGGTAATCCCGAAGTTTACGCAGCGCCCGGCACTGGAGGACCCGAACGTTAGCCTCACTGATACCGAGCTGCGCGGCAACCTGGCGTACCGACTTGGCTTGCATAAACCGCAGCTCCACGACGCTACGCATGTCGGCTGGCAATTTATGCAGCGCCGTTTGCATGTTGGCAAGCAGCATGGTGCGCTCGGCATCCTCGTCAGGGCCGCTCCGTTCGCTAGCCGTCATTGCCAGTGCGGCATCATCTAGGGGC
>DATLVY010000026.1:0-7288 GCA_035576845.1 Candidatus Acidiferrum sp.
GCTGGCTTGGGGCTATACATTTCCCGCGAGATCGTTAGGGAACTGGGCGGGGAAATGTGGATTAAATCATCCACGCTAGGTAAAGGTAGTACTTTCGCCTTCACCATTCCACTAGCCGGCACGAAAAAGGCTAAAAAAATCAAACGTCTCTTAGAACCCGTAATTCTCCCGCAGCCAAAAAAGGACTCTGCAGCATGAAACCTTCATACAATGTCCCGATTGTGCGCAGGAAACTCGTCGCCTTCGAAACAACCGAGATCGCCTTTGATATCTCCAAAACTATGTTCCGGTTTACTGCCGGCCAGTATGCAACCATTACACTGCCCAACACTTCTGACCAACCGGTTACCAGCCAGTTCCATGATTTTTCTATCGCTTCGTCGCCCAACGATCACCAGCAGCTACGAATCGCCATCCGTAACTCAACCAGCTTCTTCAAAACAACGTTACTCGGTTACCCATTGCACACAACAGTGGTCTTGGAAGGTCCGTCCGGTGTCTTTACGCTGCCCACAGCCACCGACATTCCGTTGATTTTTATCGCCGGTGGCATCGGCATCACTCCGTTTATGAGTATGCTGCAATACATCAGCGAGACCCACCAAAACTATCGTGTGACATTGTTTTACGCTAATCGGAACGGTGCGTCGACCGCTTACGCCGCTGAGCTGCAAGAACTGGCTACACGTATCCCCGCACTTAAGCTTGTGCTCATCATGACCGACGACCCTCAGTGGCAAGGTGAAACCAGACGGCTAAACGCTGCCGTCATAAAAGAATATATGGGCGGGAATCTTGATCGATACCGAAGCTATACCGCCGGCCCGCCAGCTATGGTAACAGCCATGCAGACCGAGCTACGGCAGACGGGAATAAAAGAAACCAACATAATCATAGAAAGTTTTACGGGCTATGGACAAAAGTAACATTGAGCAATTAAGCCAAAAATTGACGGCAAACGACTACGACGCCCTCATTTCATCACTGAACCAAACCGCGCTGGTGTCGATGACCGGCGAAAAGGGTAATATCATTTATGCGAACCAGAGGTTTGTGGAAGTCTCGAAGTACGCGCTTGAGGAATTGATCGGTCAAAACCATCGGCTGCTGAAATCTGGTCATCAGCCAAGTCAAATGTTCGATACATTATGGGCCACGATTTCATCCGGCAAGGTCTGGCGTGGTGAGATTAAGAATAAAGCTAAAGATGGAACCTTCTACTGGGTCGATACCTCAATCGCACCGATAGTGGGGGAGAACGGCAAACCTGAGCGGTACATCTCGGTACGTTTTTTAATAACCGAACGTAAGGACAAAGAGGAGACACTCAGTGGCTTGCTCTCAGCACTTGACCAAACCGCGCTGGTGTCGATGACTGACGAAAAGGGCAATATCATTTATGCGAACCAGAGGTTTGTGGAAGTCTCGAAGTACGCGCTCTACGAGCTCATGGGCCAAAACCACCGACTCTTAAAATCTGGCACTCAACCTGACGCACTGTTTGATGACTTATGGGCCACGATTTCATCCGGCAAAGTTTGGCGTGGTGAGATTAAAAATAAAGCCAAGGATGGAACCTATTACTGGGTGGATACTTCAATCGCACCGATAGTGGGGGCCACGGGCAAACCAGAACGCTATATCTCCGTGCGGTTTTTAGTGACCGACCGGAAAGAGCGCGAGCAGTCCATGCAAAAAGCCAAGGTTATGGATGATGCCATTCTCTCAAGTATCGGCGATGGTCTCTTGGCAACTGACCAGTTCGGGAAAGTCATGCTCATCAACTCGGAAGCCGAGAGGCTACTAGGTTGGAAAGCAGAAGAGGTTTTGACGAAACCAATTGAGGAAGTGCTGTCCATTAGAGATCAGGCTGGCAACGATGTGCCCATCCAAAAACGGCCATTCAGCCAGGTTATTGCGACCAGGAAACCGGTCACCACGCCATCAACTTACTACTACGCAGGCAAGGACGGCAAGCAATTTCCGACAGCCGTTTCTGCCGCCCCTATCCTCCTCGATAATGCGGTGATTGGTGTCATCGAAGCCTTCCGTGACGTCACGCGCGAACGGCAGCTCGAGCACATGAAAGATGAGTTCTTGTCAATTGCCTCACATGAACTGCGGACGCCGATGGGCGCCGTACGGGCCAACCTGGCGATGATTTTGGGCGGCGATTATGGCCCTGTTAATAAAGAGTTGCTGGAGCCGTTGTCCGACATGAAAGCCTCGACCGTTCGCCTGGTTGAGCTTGTCAACGATCTGTTGAACGTCGCCCGCATCGAGGCTGGCCGCATGAAGCTCAAACTCGAAGACTTTGATATCCAAGAAGCACTGCGGAGCTGTGTGCTCAGCTTGGCGCCGCTTGGCCAAGAAAAACATATCCCGATCCACTTAGTGCCCGGTGACATTTTAAGTGTCCAAGCCGATATGGGCGAGATTAAACGGGTACTCACGAACCTCATTGGCAACTCACTAAAATTCACCACGCAGGGCAGCATCACTGTCGCCGTCAACTCACAGCCAGACATGGCCGAGGTAGCTGTCAGCGATACGGGCGCAGGAATCAAAGAAGATGACCAAAGTAAGTTGTTTGGTAAGTTCCAGCAAATCACCTCCATCCAGGAAGGCAAGCCTCCAGGCACCGGACTCGGCCTGTATATATCCCGCGAGACCATCCGCAAAATGGGCGGCGAATTATGGATCAAGGCTTCAATCCCCGATAAGGGCAGCACTTTTGCGTTCACGATCCCACGATCTGGTTCGGTGAGCGCCAAAGAAGCCAGACGAGCCATCGAGTTTGAAGCCGGTCAGCATCCCGATCAAGTAACTAATAAATAAAGGAGAACGTATGAATAAAGTACTAATTATCGAAGACGACCCGCCCTACCGCAAGATCTATAAACGGAAGTTCGAGGTGTCAGGTTACGAAGTTGAGGTTGCCGAAAACGGCGTAGAAGGGCTCGAGAAAATGCGTGCTTTTAAGCCGGATATCGTCTTTGTTGATCTGATGATGCCGAAAATGGATGGTTTCCAAGTGTTGGACACTGCCAAATCCGACCCAGCACTACAACATACCCCAATGGTCGTGTTAACCAACCTTTCGACCATCGAAGATGCCAGAAGAGTGATGCAAAAAGGCGCCGTCGGCATACTGGTAAAATCAGATACTGAACCCAATACTATTGTCGAGGAAGCTGGTAAAATACTGGCCAACCGCGAGTCGTTGGCTCAATAGGAACAGCATGGTTACGTACGTCCATCTAGACCCGCGTGGCTAAAGCATGGGGGTAGTCGCCTTGTAGATACCTTGTTATTTCATTATAACAATGTTAAAATATGCAAAGTTCTCGTGCACCTTAAGCTAAGGCAGAGCGGTTTCGTGTTCAGATAAAAAGGAGCCCCCGTGACAACTTTAATAGAAGTCGTTGTCGGTTTAATGATCAGCTTACCCTTCGTTGTTTGGATCCCCATTGCAATAGGCGTTAAACTGGGTGTCCTTGATGCCATTAAGGACAGGCAGTTTAAGGCATTCGTGGACAAGTACGTCGAGATTCTGACCGATGCCAACCTTAAAAGTACCAAACAAGCTGAGGGTTTACTGCGAGAGATCCAAGTAAGCCTCGACCAGATCAAAACCCAGCTCGCGGCCGCAGCAAAAACCGATATCCGCGTCGAGGTCTCAGGGAGTTTGGTCAGGCCGCCTGGTTGGGACAAATCCCGTAAGCTATTCGACGAAGCCGTCAAAGCGTTCGAAGCTGCTATCAATACCTATCGATTTTTCCTCGAGCCCCGTGTCATATCAATGTTCACGGATAACTCAGGCAACATCATCACCACCATCAGGGTCGTCGTAGTTATTCCGCGTGACGGCAACGCAGAGCACAAAGCAACCTTGACGGACATGCTCAGGGTCAATGGATTCACAGCGCACGATTTTTCAAGCAATTAGTCCGCTCCGTCACCTTAAGGTTAACGAGAATGACCCCCGCATAAACTGCGGGGGTCATTATATAGAAAGAGCATCGCCAAGGAGCCGGGCTAGGGCAAAACATACGAATAGTTCGAGTGTGGCGAGTGGTTGAACGACAGACGTCAAGCCATATCTGTAAAAGTACCGTCCCCGATATTCTAACCAATCTTCTTGCATAGTACTAAAAAGTATTTTATCCTTATATAGTGCTCACTCGGGGCACGTACCAGACAGATCGAGGATTAGGAGAGATTGCTTTGGAAACTAATTTTGATCTCAAAACAACAACCGATGAACTCGGAGCGCACTTGATAATCAACGCCGTCCTTAATAAAGGCCAGCACTGTGTGGCAGATTGTGCCGCAACGGTGTACCCAGATGGTGTGTGCGATATAATGGGCTTTCGAGTCGCACGACGGTTCCAGGCCAATCTTGCTGCTCATGCGGTAGTGGTGCTTCGTGAAGTCATTGCGATAGCCACAGAAAAAAGAGAGGTGACGCAGTTTTACTGCTGGGATATAGCACATCCTGAGTCGATCGCGATTTTCTCGGACGTGTTTCCCTACAACTTCTACTTTACGCATCGCGGTGAAGTTGTTGAGGCCAAAAAGGCTCACCGGCGGCTTAAACGCCATAAGTTCATCCTGTGGCGAGGCTTTGAGGCAGAGCCTGAACAGCCCGTACGTGGCATCATCCCTGTCGATAACCCCCACATCGAAAAGGTCATGAGGGATGAGCTAAAGAAAGGCTTGTGCGCAAAAGCAAAGTTTTCGCCAAGCGCTGTCAAGCTGCTAGTCAAGCACTTCCTTGGCAAGCCGCTTACTGAAAAAGAAAGGGCACGCTTATTCGAGCCGGGTAAGCTGCTCGATCGGTTCAGTCGCTGCATACAGCGCGAGCACGCCTGATTTTACGGGCGTTTCCTCGGTTATAATTGCCTCCCTAAGCAGGGGGGCAATTTTCTTTTCATTTTTTTCTTGCATAATACGCACAACCATACCGATGGGCCTAGAAGGGTAGTGCTACGCCCCAAATCCCGGCAGCCCAAACGAGTGCCAATAGGCCATAATCGCAAAAACGATGCATAAAAAGGTAAACACATAAACCATCAGTGAAACGCGCATTGGTGGGTGGTTTAAGTCAATTGTTTGTGCTGTCATTTGCTTGCTCCTTGTTGCCATTTTTGCAAAAAATTCCTTTGCGCCAATTATAGCATTAGCATTATCCGACAGAAAAGCCCCGCCGCAATGATTAATATTTTTTTAATGCTGCCGGTAGTACACTATTATGTAATGAACAACTTTGAAGGCTAAAGCGGCATAGAAAGGTGGGTACTATGAAATGGCTCAGCAAACAAATCACTAAGCGCGATGTGCAAATTGTGCTTGGTGTTTTATGGATATTGGACGGCGCATTGCAGCTGCAGCGTGCCATGTTTACGTCGGATTTTGCCAACCAGGTAATTGCGCCGGCGGCCCAAGGACAGCCAGGTTTTGTACGGTGGGCAACAGACATGACCGTGCGTGTGATTCTAATTTCACCGGCACAGATAAACGCGCTTTTTGCGATCGCGCAGTTGGCAATCGGCATTCTCATGCTCTGGAAACAAACCGTACGCTGGGGATTGCTTGGTTCGATAGCCTGGGGGCTAGGCGTGTGGTATGCCGGTGAAGGTCTGGGCGGGCTATTTAGCGGCCACGCTATGATTTTAAACGGTGCGCCAGGTGCAGCCCTGTTGTATGCAATTATCGCGCTCGGGGTATGGCCTACGAAGGATGAAGACAGTGCTAAGGCTCCAGCCGCCTGGCTGGCAGTTGCCTGGGCGGTACTATGGGTTGGCGGCGCAATTTACCAGCTGCTGCCGGGGCAAAATAGTATTGCTAACCTGACAGATGTGGTTTCGGGCGTCGCGAGCGATGCCCCAAGCAGTCTGGCTTGGTTAGCTAACCGCGCGCTTGATAGCTTGAATGCTATTGGCCACACGGCTGGTTCGGGCTTTTGGTTTATCGTGCTACTAGCGCTTGTGCAAGCAACCGTTGGCCTTGGCGGGCTGGCTATTGGTGTAACTCGGCGGCTAGCGATAGGGGTTGGCGCATTACTATCTTTAGTATTTTGGACCGTCGGGCAGAGCCTTGGCGCCTATTACTCGGGCCTGGCAACCGACCCCAACAGCGCGCCGCTGTTTATTTTGCTGGGTTTGGCTGTTTTGGAAAGCGGACCCCTGTGGACAAAAGCAGCAAAACCACCAGTGACGCCCCCAAGCAAAAAAGCGCTCAAAGTTTCGGCTTAAACCTGCTGCCGAATAGCCTGTTTAATAAGCTCCGCTGTTTGCTCGGCCTGCTGTAGGTAAGCCGGCAGCCGCCGCTTGAGGTGAGCACGGTATTTCTCTTGTTTGTGCACCAGTTTGCGCAGTAATTTGCCGAGTTTTGGTGCGGTGACATCTTCGATTTTAATCACCCACGCGCCCAGCTTGAGATCGTGCATGATGCCGCTAGTTTTATGCTCGTACTCAATCGCCAGCACCGGCACATAAGAGGTCAACGAAAAAATCACCGAGTGGAAACGCGTGCCCAGCAGCAAATCCAAACTGTCATACATTGATTTAATTTGGTGATGATCGGGCGCATCTTCGACCACCGTCCCGGCCTCAGCGTGACGCATCAGGCCATACACACGCCGGCTAACCACGCGGTCGTCATCGCCTTTGGTGGCGGTGACTTGAGGGATAAAAATAACATGGGCATGGGCAGTTTCAACCAGCATATCCAGCGCCGAGGCGACGGCTTGTTCGTATTGTTGCTGAGCGGCACCTTTGAGCCACGAGCGCACCGTTACCCCAACCAGCAGCTTGTCAGCGGCAATTTTATAGCGTTTGCGAAGGTCAATGTGCTCCTGGCTTTCTAGCAAAAAGCCAGCATCAACTGCCCGGGCCACATTATGCGTGACGCCAAGGCTCGCCAGCAGCGCCACCGATGTATCCTCGCGCAGCAGCACCTTGTTCATCCGCCGCAGCACAAAAGATACCAGCCGGCGCTCGAACCCGTTTTGAAACGGCCCGACTGACTGCGAATATAAAATGGTCGGCTTGCCCAGCATATAGCCGAGCAGCAAAGGATGGAGCAGCAAAGGAATGTTAAACCGATTAACCAGCCCTTCGCGGCTGCGGATATAGCCGCCACCGACGGGCACAATCAAATCGGCTTGGTCGTACAAATCAGCTACCGCCCGAAGATGCGCTGGCAAGTACAGCCGCCAACCCAAGTTCCGGCGCACCAACGCCCACAGCAGTGTTGTTGGCATCATCCACAGTGCGTACGCCAA
>DATLVY010000027.1:0-13310 GCA_035576845.1 Candidatus Acidiferrum sp.
TACTGGGGGTATAATTTCAACCTAGCCCGGATGTTCGTGTGTGGTTTGTCCCAAGCGACACACACGTAATCCGGCTGTAGTTTTTTCACTACCTCCAGCGCCATCATCGTAAAGCCGTAGACCCCGCCCGTTGGTGTGCCATCAGAGGTACTCAAATTCGGCATGGCATAATAGCCACGATAAAACACGGACTTGCCGTCGATAATAACCAGGCGTTTGCTCATGCCTCAAGTATACATGACTCTGCCAGCACCAGATATACCGGATATTTTGACAAGATTTGGGTGACCCGTAAAGGTCACCCATAACTAACGGGTCAGCTTCAGTTCAATCCTAGCCTCTCGACAGCTTTGAAGAGCTCGGGATATGTACATCTTGACACCGGATTTCGTACCCCCAATTTCTAAGGCCGTAGCTATGTCAGCGTATGAAAGGCCGCGTATGTGGTAAAGGTACAGTGCCAAAGCATATTTCTTATTCTTTTCGGAAATATGTTGCAAAATTGTACTAAGAAGTTCTACGTTTTGCATCGCCCTTTCCAGCTCCCCAATTTCATCGCTCTCGTCAAATAGACTTAATTGAATAGTAGGGTCATAGATATCCGCCAATTGAATAAGTCTCCTGCGTCGCAAGTAGTCGAAGGTGGTGTTTTGGGCAATTCGATAAACCCAAGCCCTTAAGTGCTCTGGAACCGGCTGACGCTTAAGGGCACGCAAAATATTTACAAATGTGTCACTCGCCAAATCAGCCACAACTTCAGGGTTATTTTCGCCTAAAAGGCGACTGATGTAGCGTTTGATAGGAGCGTGATATTTCCTATATATCTGCTCTGTGACTGCTTGCCATGACGAATCTTCCATAAATACCTCCCCCTGATGTAAGGTTCAACTAACGCTATCCTCAACTATACTAAAAAAATATGGGCACGGCCATTTGACAAACGACCCACTAATCTCTAGAGTAAAAAGGTATATTTATGACAAATACCGATTCAAAACCGGCTTTGCAGCATCTGGCTATTATCCCTGACGGCAATCGCCGCTGGGCAAAGAGCCATTTTATTGAGGCTCAAGAAAAAATCTACGAACAAGGCAGTGATAAGACATTTGAGATTGTGCAGGCCGCGTTTGAGATTTCGAAGGCTGGTTTTTTGACCTTTTGGGTCAGCTCGTACGCTAACCTAGCCGAGCGGCCAAAGGGCTTTGCCGAGATGATGGAACAAATGTACATTGCGAAGTTTCACGAAATCGCTCGTCACCCACTGGTGCATGATAATAAAATTCATATCGAGATTTGCGGCCGTTGGCGTGAACTACTAGGCGCTGAGGCGGCCGCGGCCGCACAAGAAGCAATTGATTTAACCGCCAACTATCACGAAAACCGCACGCTGACCATTTTGGTTGGCTACGATGGCCGCCACGAGCGCGGTTTTGCCGTGCAACAGATGTTGCAAGATTGCAAAGATGGCAAGGTAGAAACGCCCGCCGACTGGCAAACCGCCGAAAAATTACTGCGCAGCTACAGCTGGACCAAACACCTCCCCGATGTCGATCTCATCATCCGCACTGGCGCCTGGCAAGACCCGCACAACAGCGCCGGCTTCCTCAGCCTGCTGACCGGCGAATCGCAATACGCCTTCCCCGAGGTGTTGTGGCCCGACTTCACCCCTGCTCAGCTTAAAAAAATCATCGACGATTTTAACGAGCGTGAGCGGCGGATGGGGAAATAGCCTAAGCTTGATTAGATAATACTCTAGTTATATAATAGTCCAGACTACCGTCGGCTTAAGCCGGCGTAATTGTTGAACATCGATGCGAAAGAGGCAAAAAATTATGGCATCTATTGACCATGCGCTCGAACAGAGCCCAATAAATATAGCCTTTTGTGCGATGAGGGTTGACCGGTACATAGTCTGGCAGACCAAAGCAACCTTCTTTATTCGCTACTACCGAAGAGAGAATGGCAAGCTGGTCTTAAAGTCAGAAGGCTGCGGTGCCTCAGTCACTCGAGCCGCCAAAAACATGGTACCGGGCGCTCTTGCCCACTATTATCTCGAGCTAGATATATGGGAAAGTGCACCAGATAACGAGGAGTTCGCGCAAGAACGTGTCGTTAACATGGCCGACCCCCTGTACGTCGACAGCGCTCTTAATGCCTACGTGCTCGAGAATCTGGATTTAGCACCCGACGATCTCTGGGAAGCCAGGTGGCGACCGTTTGATAGACCCCGGTTAACCTTGCGGCTTAGCTTGAACCATGGCCATTGGAAAATTGTGGTGATTATAGATGGACAGGAACTCGCCACAGAAATAATCGAGGGATCCCTCGTTAAAAGCCTTCCTGGCGTCCTGGGAAGTGCCAAGGCAAGATTGCCCTGTTGGAAACGCTTGGCAGCGACTTGTTTCCCGTTTTTATACAAGCCCCTGTAGGTAAAAGATGCAACGCTAAAAGAAGTTAGTTAAACTTTCTCAGGCGTTGCATTTAATATCTAAACCCGTAGAGTGCTGGGGTCAGTTACTTTCTTTTTTCAATCCGAACCGCCGTGCCGTAAGCTGCAACCTCGTTCATGACATCGCCAATGTCACCTGAGTCAAAACGCATGGCTACCACCGCGTTGGCGCCCTTTGCGGCCGCCGCATCACGCAGCCGCTGCAAAGCCTGCTCGCGGCTATCCGCCAGCAGCCGAGTATAGCCCTTCACTTCTCCACCAAAAATAGTCCTGAGCCCCGCACCCACATTCGAAAATACATTACGGCTGCGCACAATCAGCCCAAACACCTCGCCGTATACTTCTTTGATTTCGTAGCCGGCGATGTCGTTGGTGGTGACGATGATAATATTATTGTCTTTCATATTTTTATTATACGCTAGGATAGCTATATTGAATTATCAACATTACCCATCACCTTATGCGTTTGGGCTAAAGCTTTCACAATCTTTTGATAGTGCTCGATTTCTTCGCTCGTCAGCACCCGCCCTTTGCGGTCCTTGAGGTATTTTTGGGCGGGCTGGTAGCCACCGATGTAGAAGGTCCAGGCTTGTTTGGGGACGTTACCGAAGTATTGGGTTTGGTTGATGTAAACGTCGCCGGTTTCGGGGTCGCCTGGATGCGAGACAAATTCTACTTTTTCGATTTCGTTGGTGCCGTTAATTACTGAATAAGTCGTCATTAAAGTGTTCAGATCTGAGCTAGTCATGAGGTGCACCTCGCGGAGTTGTTTGCCAAGGTTAGCCAGCCGCTTAAACTGGGCATCGCCTGCAGGCACCGGCACGCGCGGGAAATCGGTTTTCAAAAATTCTTTGTACGTTTCGCGGTAACTTGGGCTGTGCAAGGCGGCGTAGATGTAGTCGAGCACATCTTCTGGCTCGTAGGTATTTTTTAGGTTTTTGGTGAGTTGTTTGAGGATTTCTGGTTTAAGGTTTGGCGTTCGTCCGCTGTCATGATAGAGATATAATGGGAAGATTGAGGTTGAATCTGCAGCGCTGTCTAGAATATGAAAATCGCTTACATCCTTAGCCATAAAGAAGTATCCAAGACTTGCCTGCCTATTTAGGCGTGAGGCTACTAGTCCGACATTTTCGATATCGAGAAGGTGATGCATTACATTACTCCTCGGCCGCCACACAAGCTTGTTATCAAAATAAGTGTAGCGTGCATCAAATGGGCGGTACGCCAAAGGTACGATCTTGTCACCGTCGAATTCAATCTTATCTTTATTGCTCAAAATCCATTTGGCGTAGTTTTTGCCAAGGCCAAATTCACGGTTCAAGCCGTCTTCGGTATATCCACCAGCGATCAATTTTTCAATCCGCTTTCGTAAAACTTCTGGGCTTTCGGCAACGATAAAGCTGTCCCCCATCGTTACGATGCCGGTGTTGTAAACTATAAATAGGTCGCTCAGTTTAATGCCTTTTTGGTACTCCGTTTGGCCAGCCAGGTTTTTATTAACGAAATAATACATCCGTTTATCTAGGGTTAGCTCTTGCCAGTGTGGCTCGGCGGAAATTAATTGTTCAAATTTGTTGCTGCGCCCGCCGTATAATTCGGCGTGGAAGACTTTTGCCAGCTTGGGTTTAGACTTGCCGCTGTTTTTAACAGCAATAATGATAGCTACCCCTTGTTGAATGTCAAAGACGTTTTTATCTGGGCCACCGTCTGGTGCGGTTTCCTTCTTTTTGGTGTTGCCGTGCAGGTCAAGAATATACATTGTGTCGAACGTTTGGGCGAGATGCCAGCGCATACCACGGAAAGTTGGGTTATCGAGGTAACCGTGGTTGGTGATCATCGCCATGATGCCTTCGCCATTTTTGGCAATCATATCTTCGGCAAAGGCAATGAATTTAACGTAGTCATCATTGAGCCAGTGCTTTCGCTCTTGAAGTTTAACTTGTCCGCCAGGTTCGACTTTGTATTTGTTAATTAGGCTGTTGGCATATTTGGTTTCGTTGGAACTAACCCCGCTATACGGCGGATTGCCAACAATAACCATAATCGGCTTTTCGTGCTTAATCCTGGCTGCCTCGTTGGCCTCCTGGCTGACTACTTCAGCCAGGCCAAATTGAGTAAAGAGATCGATTTGGTCTTTGCTGCCTTCCTCGAGCGTGTTGGTCAGGTACACGCCAAGGCGCTGGCGAAAGTTTTGCACCCCGGTTTCTTGCAGGGTCATGCCTAGCTTAAGATGTGCGATGGTATACGGCGCCATCATCAGCTCAAAGCCGTACAAACGTGGCAGCAAATCCTGCTCGACGTAACTTGGCCATCTGCCTTCTTGGCCTTTAAAACCTTGATAGATAAATTTGATAATCTCATTCAAAAAGGTTGCTGTGCCAACGGCTGGGTCAAGGATTTGGACCTTGTGAACATCCACTCTGGTTTTAACACCCTGCCTCTGTATCACGATTGGGCGCTTGGTGGTGTCGGCCAAACCGCCCGCCAAACCAAAGTCACGCCGCAGCGCTTCGTCAACCTGGCGGATAATAAAACGCACTACCGGGATTGGCGTGTAGTACGCACCCATTTCTTTACGCACCACCGGGTCGTATTCCTTCAAAAAATCTTCGTAAAAATGGATGATGGGATCTTTGTCGTCACTGCTGGGATCGGTTAATTTAAGGTGTTTGTGGACAATGGTCTGCACGTCGCTAACCGAGAAAACTTCGCAGAGCTCATCGACAATATAACCGAGGCGCGCGTCGAAACGCGGGCCGACGATATGGTCGAAGAACTCGCGTAAAAACGGGTTGCTGGCTGGCACAAGGTCGCGGGCTTTCGTACGCGTAAAACTGTCCGATGTTTGGTCGTTATAGCGCGCAACAAACAGGCCGTACACCAGCGTTTGGGCGTACATATCGGCAAACTTCTCGGCAGCAAGATCGTGGACAAGCAAAGTCTTAATCATTGCATACATTTTTTCGAGTTCAATATTCTGCTCGTTGTCTTTGTGTGTAAGATAGGTACTGACGTTGTCGCGGATACGTCGGGCTTTTGCCCCCATAATCTCAGCGAGCCGCTTGCCACTTTTGATAGATTCTGGCGGCAACTCCAAAAAGGCTTTTAGCTCATCCCATAATCGCGCAAAAGCGTTTTGGTCAAAAACGATATGGCCGTTAATAAGCTTGCCAATGGAGACTTCCGCATATTGCTCGCCGTTGCGAAAGAATTTAAAATCGAGACAATTGGTCAGGTAAAGGTTCTCGTAGCCTGCGTAGCGCCGAAGTTGCTCGGTTTTGACAGTTTTGGCGAGATCCACGGTAATATCTTTAGCCTCAGCATAGCCAAGAATAATCGTCTTTTGCGAACTTTTGAGAAACACAAAATCTGGGTTGCCATATGCCGAACGAGGTGGCTCGTTCACCGCATCAACTCCCTCAAAAGATTTCATCAGTTGTTTTAACGCTGGGCGATAGGCATGCTCGCGAGCTAGGCCCGTTGAAAACTCTTGTTCAATAGCTTCGGTATACTCAGCAATAAACTGGCTCTCGGTCATGAACTTATTTTAGCGCTTTGTTATCTGTTTCGCCAGATCACCCGCCCGATGTGCGTAGGTAATGCATGCATGCCGGAGCTGCGAGATTGTCCGTATAGGCAGGCACTTTTGTACACTATAAAGCTGGCGGCACTTGCACCGCGAGACAAACATTGCTAATCTTCTAATACCTCCTGGGGGTCACGGGGGTAATTAACTAATTTTATGAATCAAGCCAAAAATCAATCTAGTTTTCCTACCAAGCTGCTCATTCCGGTCGTCGCCGCTGCAGCATGTTTACTACTTTTAATAGTTGGGCTTACATTTTTATACAGTAGCTATAAGGCAAACGCGTATATGTACAGCCACCCTCTGTCAAAGCCGTTTGGTTTTCAGGCCTATGCGCCACAAAACTCACTTGAGAATTTAAGGGTGGTGAGCTCTGATTTAGAAGTGCTTACTACGATGCGGCACGGTCTTTCGTGGTGGCAAGCCGTTACGCAAGTGGGCGCGTATTTCTATTTCGATCACAATAGTGGCTATATGGCTGAACGGGCCGGAAAAGGATACGGCTGTCCCGAAGCCGGCGTTTCTGGCATCACCTGTTCTTATTTCACAACTACCGGTGACCAAAATTATAGCTATACGAGCGAAAACAACGTGGGCAATCCAGCTACTATCGCCACATCAGAGGAGGTTGAGTTCTATAAAAATGGCACCGTTATTGATGTTACCGTTACTACTAAAGCTGGCGAGGCGCTACATTCTAAAGCTGAATGGAGTAATTTTATAGATTCATTTACATCTACGAACACGAACCAGCTCAAGGTCAAGTACGTTAATACCTCTGGGCCTCATCCGTAAGCATATCTGTTGGTATAGATTTAACTACTTCCCACGTTGGACAACGTAGGTCGTTAGTGCTCGCAAAAAGTTAAGCTGGCGCGGCTGCCAGTGAGTTGGCGCAGCATCAAGGGCGATGGAAGCAGATTGGGCGTGTTTTTCGGCAAGAGCGCGGGAATAGTCTAGGGCGCCGGTGTCTTCTATTATTTTTTTGGCGTCGGCACAATCAGCATCTGTGAGGTTTTGGTTGCCGAGAATTTGCAGCAGACGGTCGCGCTGTTCGCGGTTGGCGGCGCTCATGGCGCGGGCGATGAGGATGGTAATTTTGCCTTCGCGCAGGTCGTCTTGGTTGGATTTACCGCTCTCATGCTCGTCGCCAAACACGCCAATAATGTCGTCGGCAATCTGGAAGGCCAGGCCCATGTGGCGTGAATAATCTTTCAGGCAGGCCAGCTCCACAGCCTCAGCCTTGGCCAAAATGGCGCCAAACTGCAGCGGGCTGAGGAACGAATAATAGGCCGTTTTGTAGGTCAGCATATCCAACACATGGCGCTCGTCAAAATCCTGAAAGGCCTCACCCATAATGTCGTTAAACTGGCCTTGCACCGTAACCAACAGGTTTTCGTGCAGACTTTGCAGGGCTTCGAGCTTGGTGGTGTCGTCGGTCGGCAGCTGGCCGATAGCTTGCAAGGCCTCGTGGCAAGCCGCCAGCGCTGCATTGATGGCGATCGAAACGCCAAAGTGAGCACTGTCGCCGTGCAAATTGTGCCGCTTGTGATACTCCTCCATCGCCACGTGGACGGTTGGGCCGCCGCGCCTGGCCCGCGATTGGTCACAAATGTCGTCGGTAATTAATAGGTAGGCGTGGATGATTTCGATGGTGCGCGCTGCCGCTAAACTTAACTGTTCGTCCAATCCACCAAGCATTTCGTAAGCGCTCATCAGCAGCGCGCCGCGCAGACGCTTGCCGCCGCGGCCCAAAAAATCGGTGTAAGCGCGGGTGGCATCGCGCGAGTAGCTGCCATACATAAGCTCGGTATCTTGCAGCAACTTACGGGCATATTCGTCGATCGCCTCATCTAGTCGCGGTTTAAACTCATTCAGTGGAGCAAGGTCTGGATTGTTCATATAGGTAGTATAGGGGTTTTAGGGCGGCTCGACTAGCTAGCGAGGTGCAGATTATCAATCACCTCTTCAAAAAACTGTTCGGGTGTTTCGAAGTGGTTTATCAGGACCAGGTCGGACATGTCGCGGATGCCTTGCAGGTTAAAGCCGGCGTCGTCACCCAGTTCGGAGGACATTTCACTAGCCTCGCGCTGTTTAAAATGCTCGAGTGTGACCTGTGTTTCGTTGTCGCGCTGACGGCTGAGCATTCGGTGGTATCGCACCTCAAAAGGCGCATCGACAAACAGCATGACACCGCCGGCTTTTTTGATCGCCTTGGCTTCGCCGAGCGAACGCAGGCCGCTGATAATCGCGCCGTTGTAATTTTTGCCACGATCTTGGTGTTCGGTATACGCCTGCAAAGCTAGCTCAACCAGATAGCTCGGGCTTTTGGTGTGGCGCAGCTCGTCGGCAACTTCGCGCATCACCGGCCGCTCGGTACTCCCCCGCAGCCGCATCGCCTCATGGCGCAAAATATCACCGGTCGAGATATGCAGGTAATGGTACTGTTTGGCCAGATGGGTGGCGAGCGTATCCTTGCCGCTGGCAAAGGTGCCGGAGAGTCCAATAAGCGTCGGCTTACTGGAGATACTCATACAGGCGTTTGGCATCCTTGTGTTTACGTAGTTTAGTCAGCGCTTTGGCTTCAATTTGGCGGATGCGCTCGCGGGTCACACTGAATTCCTGGCCAACTTCTTCGAGCGTGTGGTATTTGCCATCTTCCAGGCCAAAACGCAGCTTAAGGATTTTTTGCTCGCGCTCGGTCAAAATGCCAAGCATTTCTTTAACTTGCTCTTTTAGCAGCTGAGCGGTGGCGGCGTCTTCGGGGCTATCGACGCTATCGTCCTCGATAAAATCCGCCAGGTTGGTGTCGTCTTCGCCGTCGTCGCGGATGCTGGCATCAAGCGAGGTAATATCCTGCTTGATTTTCATCACGTACTCGACTTTCTCGAGCTCCAAATCCATAGCCTGGGCGATTTCTTCGTTGGTGGGTTCGCGGTTGAGCTCCTGGGTCAAGCGGCGCTGGGTTCGCAGCAGTTTGTTAATCGTCTCCACCATGTGTACAGGGATACGGATGGTGCGCGACTGGTCGGCAATCGCCCGGGTGATGGCCTGGCGAATCCACCAGGTGGCATAGGTGCTGAACTTAAACCCTTTTTCAGGGTCAAATTTTTCCACGGCACGCAGTAAGCCGGTGTTCCCCTCTTGGATTAAATCCAAAAAGTCCAAACCACGGCCGCCATACCGCTTGGCAATCGACACGACCAGGCGCATGTTGGCCTCGGCCATTTTGTCTTTGGCAAGCTTATCGCCGGTTTTCACTTTTTTGGCAAGCGCTAATTCTTCGTCAGGCTTGAGTAACGGGATTTTACCGATTTCGCGCAGGTACAAACGCACCGAGTCGTCGGCTAAATCGTTCTCGTACGAGCGGCGATGAGCGTCGTCTTCGGTCCACTCCTCTTCCTCTTCTTCCTCGAGTTCCAGCTCGTGCAAGGCCGGCTCTTCGTCTTCTATAATTGCACTTTCGATCGTCGAATCATCAACCAGCTGCCCATCAACAAAGGCAGCCTCTACGGTTTCGTCGTCTCCATCAAGCAAGTCGTCATCGTCTAATTTTCGTTTATCTTCCGCCACGTATTTGCTCCTTTATGTCCATTATGAGTTGTCGAATGTCTTTTTCTAAATGCTTTATGGCATCATTTTTAGCGCTTCGCTCGCTTTCGTCAACTGATGCTTCCATTTCCCGGGCCAAAATAGCTTTTTGTTTTCTTTTAGTTTCAATTTGGAGTTGTTTGGCGTATTTAGATGCCTCGTTATGGGCATCGGCTGGTTGCGAGAATCGTTGCTCGGCAATCAGCTCTAACTCTTTTATTTTGACACAAAGTTCATCGGAATGCAACCTTTCTAATAATCCCGAATCAAAAGGCTTCTCACCCAGCTTTTTAATGAGCTGAGCAACCGTTTGGCGCAGGCCGCCGGCGAACGATTTAACATCAATAAGCGTCAATTCTTTGCGTGTTTCTGGATAAAACAAAGCCGTTGCCAATAAATAGTCCTGGTGCACAAATTCGTTGGCATCGTATTGCCGTGAGGCTTTCGGCGCCTTTAGCTGCGCAGGCTCTTGGTCTTCAGCCTGGTCAAACTTGGCTTTAATGCTGCCGAGTCCCGTGTCGGTGCGACGCGCCAACAACTTTAGATAATGCTCTTGCTCAACCGGATCTTTTAGCTGCCCGATAATTTCCAGCGCTTTGGTCGTCACGCGGCGCTTACCCTCGGCGGTTGCCGGGTCAAAACGTTTGGCGTATTCGTCGATCAGCCATTCTACCGCGTCTTGAGGCGTGCGAATAACCCCTGGCCATCTGCCCGGCTCTTGTTGAATTAATTCATCAGGATCTTTAAAACCATCTGGCACGTTAACAATGCCGAGCTGCAAATTCAGTTTGCTGGCAATACCAATGGCCCGCTCGGTAGCCGCGATACCGGCACGGTCGCGGTCGAACGCCAGGCGAATGTTTGCCGTCATGCGCCCCAGGTCGCGCAGCTGATATTCGGTCATAGCCGTGCCGGCGGTCGCCACAACTTCGGCCACACCAGCTTGGTGGCTGGCAATCACATCCAAGTTGCCCTCTACCATCACCACAAAATCGTTTTTCCGGATGGCTTCTTTTGCCAAGTGTAGGCCAAAAACCTGCCGGCCTTTATCGTACAGCAGCGTTTGAGGCGTGTTGATGTATTTGGGCGCACCGGGCTCATCAGCCAGAAGCCGAGCCGTAAATCCCACCACCCTGCCCTGGCCGTCACTGAGCGGCACCATGATTCGGCCGCGAAACATATCGGTCGGACGAGCGCGGCGGGTTACCAGTAGCCCAGCGTCGCGGATATCCGCCTCTTGGTAGCCACGCGAAAGTAAAAATCTGGTTAGCGCATCGTCGGCATTCGGCGCGTAGCCAATCCTAAACTCGGCCACAACGGTTTTGTTAAAGCCGCGCTTTTTGAATACATATTCCAGCGCTGGTGTGTTACTAATCAGGCTTTTTTGATAAAATTTGGCCGCTAAATCTAGCAACCCGTACAGCCGCTCTTTTTTTTGCGCCAGGCCGCGGTCGCCTTTGGTTTCGTACTGGCTGAGATCGACACCAGCCTTGCGCGCCAGGATTTCCAGCGCCTGACGAAAATCAATGCCCTCGACCTCCATAACAAAACTGAATACGTCCCCGCCCCGGTTCGACGAAAAATCGTGCCAGATATGCTTATCGGGACTAACCACAAAGCTGGCCGTTTTTTCGCTACTAAATGGCGAGAGCCCCTTAAAATTACGACCGGCACGTTTAAGCTGGACGTATTGACCAACAACGTCCTCGATATTCAGCCGTGACCTGATTTCCTCTTTAGCTTCCACTATCTACCTCTATACCATTGTAACCTACAAGTGTTAGTTCGTGCGTTGCACACTATAAGTTAAAAATAGTTAGGCCTATTTTCAGGACAAACTTTCGCCTTCCAAATGCGGATATGCTTAAATTAACGTAGTATGGCTTTTAATATACTTTCGATTCTTGGCATTAGTAACGACGACCCATATGCGCCGCAGATTAATACAAAACGTATTCTTCTGATTGCCGGCGCAGTTGGCTTGGTTGTTGTCGGCATTATTGTGTTTGTGATTATCAGTTCTCTAGGAAACAGCGCTAGTGGGGCGTTTATGGGGATGCTGGCCAAGCAGGAATCAATCAACAAGCTGATAATGACCAGCCAGATGAACATTAAAAGCGATGATCTCGCCAAAACCAACAGCGAGGCTATCTTGCTTTTTAACAGCGACACCTTTAGCCTAAGCGACCAGCTATCGCAGCAGTTTAATCAATCATCGCTGTCGGATGCTTCGGTAGTTGCCGCCCAGGATAGCACGGTTGACGATAGGCTGAGCAGTGCAATAACGCTCGGCACCTTTGATGGTACTTACCGTGATGTAATGCATCAAAAAATTAGTGATATTTTGGCGGTGGCCCCAACCATCCGCAACGCCAAAAGCAGTAGCACTTATCAGGCGATTATGGATAAGTATATTAACGACCTCAAAACAGTCGATAAAAACCTTGAGGCAATTAGCTTTTAACGCGGCCATTCCCTAGCTACTCAGGAGGCGCCTCTCTGAGTAGACTGCCTTGCGCCAAGACGGGGCTGTACTTACTGTGTCACAAAGTAATTCCACGAGTAGCCGCCGTCAACAGCCGTCGATGCCCCTAAACTCAGGCTAAATCCGCTTGCAACGGCATCACCCGCAAAACCAAGCGCCTGAGCGCTCGCCAGGTTATTAGCCGAGATGACCACCCGGGGTTTGCTGGTGTATGGGGTGGCAAAATAGAGTGTCGCTATGCGGCTAACCGGGATAACACAACCACTCGCAGCCGTGATGGTAATCGTGCCGCTGGTATCGTTGCCATCAACGACAGCGCTGATGGTGCCGCTGCATAAGGCGACGTTGGCTGCAACTGTCGGCGTAGAGCCACCGGTCACGATATGCCCGTCAACCGTTAAAGTACCGATGACCTGCAACGCTTTTACTTTTATAGCCATATTCGTAGTATCGGCAGTCAGCAAACTAGCACCTTGCGAGTTTTGAATTTGAAAGGCGGTGGTCGAGTCGCTGCCAGCAAGCGGATCACCCCAGCTCAGGTTAACGAAAACCATGATGCTTGTAATGGCGTACGGGTCGGCATTGGTATCGTCTTCGAGCGCTTTGCCAATCATCTGGCCAGGACGCGTTGCCCTCATCGCAACCCCGGGAATCGAGGAAGCCGTTAGGTAATCGCCAGCGTGAATTAAGCCATTCTCGGTCGAAACCCTCACCGGCACACGACCACTGAGCGCGACTGGGTACACATGCGGGTGGGCGGCATTTGTTTGGGAATCCGAATTGAGCGTCACTCCTGGCTGCGTGGAAATAATCCCGATCGTCTGCAAACCGTAACTACCGGTTGTTTTTACAACAGCCTGGCTATCACCATCGTTGGCAGGCATAACAACATCACCCGGTTGCAAGTGTTGCGACGAGACATAGTTTTCGGCGAGATCGGCACTTTGCACGGTTGTGTTCGTGGCGTATATCGTGCCGAGGGCCGTTCCAGCGCAAGCGCCGCTGGTACTCTTAACACACAACGACCCGACAACTTTTAAAGTGTTCGACGGGCTGCTGTCGTTAATGCCAACGTCTCCAGCCGCGGTAATGTGCAGCCGATCCTGCATTGTGTCGGGGTTAGTATTGGGCGCTGGGTTTAATGCCACGCCAATGTCGCCCCAATCGCCCGAATTGACGTTCCAATGCACCGCAGTCGT